>JBILVW010000368.1:0-3316 GCA_044370205.1 Pirellulales bacterium
GGCGCCGTTGCTGCTCGAGTCGATCGAGGAATCCCGACAGCGGCGGGTCGATCGCAATCTGCAGCGGGTCTCGACGGCCCTGCAGGGGTATGCCGAGTCGCACGGGATGTATCCCACGCCGCCCAACGCCGGGCCGCTCTCCCGCGCCGGCCTCTACGCCCCGACGCTCGTGGCCGAGGAGCGGATCGTGGCCAATGATGGCACGTTGCTCGTACCCGATTCGGCGATGTCGCGACGGGGGGGCTTCAAGGTGCCGACACTCGCTGAACTCGAGGCGGCGGTGGGCACACCGCAGTTCGACGAGCTCGTGAAGACGATGGGGGGCGACTTCGGCTACACACTCGGTCATCGTGACCAGGCCGGTGAACTGCAGCCCAACATCAATCGTCGTCGGGCCGATCATCCGATTCTCGCCGACGCACCGGACGCCTGCTGCGAGAAGAGCAGCAACCACCCGGGCGGCATCCATCACGTCCTCTTCGAGGACGGCCGCGTGGTGCGGTGGAAGGAAGACGCCCTCCACCGCGACGATCATCTCTACCGCAACCACCAGGGCAAGGTGGCGGCCGGCGTCGATGCCGAAGACGCCGTCATCGGCGACTCGCACCACCAGCCGTGAGGCGGGCGATCGCCTTCTCATACAAGCCCCCGGGCGGGAGCCCGGGGGATATTGCGGGCTGCTTCGGAATGGACGCCGCAATATCCCCCTGCTTGCGCATGGGGGCTTCCGCAAAGCGGACGCAACGCGTGTAGTCATTCAATGAAGCCCCCGGGCGGGAGCCCGGGGGATCTCCGACGCGGCAGCGTCGGCAGCGTCGGTGCGGAGATAGCGTCGTTGCGGAGGCGACCCGCCGCGGCTTCCGCCGCGGGATCCCCTCGCTTGCGCTCAGGGCTTGTATGGGGGGTAACAAGCCGGGGGCGGTGATCACCCCGTCAGACCAGCGCCTTCGCGGCGGCGGCGATCGCGTCGGCGGTGATGCCGAAGTGCTTGTAGAGCGCCGGGGCCGGGCCCGAGGCGCCGAAGCTCGTCATGCCGACGAACGTGCCGCGGGATCCAATCCACTTCTCCCAGCCGAAGCCACAGGCGGCCTCGCAGGCCACCCGGGCCGTCACAGCCGCCGGAAGCACGCTTTCCCGATAGGCCGCATCCTGGGCCTCGAAGAGATCCCAGCTTGGCATGCTTACGACCCGGGCGTGAACACCTGATTCGGCCAGCTTCACCGCGGCGTCAAGGCAGAGCTGCACCTCGCTGCCGGTGCCGAGGAGGATGCAGTCGGGCTTGCCGTTGGCGGCCTCTTTGAGGATGTAGGCCCCCTTGGCCGTGCCCGCCGCCGAGCCGAGGCCGGTGCGGTCGAGCGTGGGAATGTTCTGTCGCGAGAGCACGATCACGGCCGGCCGGTCGGCCCGCTGCATGACCACGCGATAGGTCTCGGCAACTTCATTGGCATCGCCCGGGCGGAACACCGACAGTCCTGGCACCGCGCGGGCGGTGGCGAGTTGTTCGATCGGCTGATGCGTCGGGCCGTCTTCGCCGAGGCCGATCGAGTCGTGCGTGAGCACGTAGATCACGCCCAGATGACCGAGCGCCGAGAGCCGCAGCGCCGGCTTGAGGTAGTCGAGGAACACGAAGAACGTGGCACAGTACGGCCGCAGGCCGGAGAGGGCCATCCCGTTGCAGGCCGATGCCATGCCGTGCTCGCGGATGCCGAAGTGGAAGTTGCGGGCGGCGTAGGAGCCCGGGCCGAAGTCGCCGGCACCGGGCACGAGCGTCATCGTGGAGGGGGCGAGGTCGGCCGAGCCGCCGAGGAACCAGGGCACACTGGCGCTCAGCGCCTGAATCACCTTGCCGCTCGACACTCGGCTGGCGAGCCCCTTCGCATCGGCAGGGAAGCAGGGAACAGCCTTGTCCCAGCCCGCGGGGAGGCGGCCGTCGAGGAAGTCCTTCAGTTCGGCGGCGATGTCGGCGTGCGACTTCGAGTAGTCGGCGATCGTCTTTTGCCAAGCTTCGTGGGCCTGCTGGCCGCGGGCCCCCAAGGTGGCCTTGAATCGGGCCGGCACCTCCGGCGGCACGAGGAACTGGGCGTCAGCCGGCCAGCCGTAGGCCTCCTTCGCCCCCTTGATCTCCTCCGCGCCGAGCGGGGCGCCGTGTGATTCGTGCGAGCCCGCCTTCTTGGGGGCACCGTAGCCGATCACGCTCTTCACGATCACGAGCGTGGGCTTCTCCTGCTCGGACTTGAAGGCCTGGAGCCCCTTCCGCAGCTGCGCCGTGTCGTTCGCGTCGGAGACGTGCTGGATCCGCCAGCCGAGGCCCTCGAACCGCTTCGCGACATCCTCGGCGAAGGCGAGATGCGTCTCCCCCTCGATCGTGATCGAGTTGTCGTCGTAGATCCAGCAGAGGTTCGCGAGCTCGAGGTGGCCGGCGATCGAGGCGGCCTCGGCGGCCACGCCCTCCATCAGGTCGCCGTCGCTGCAGAGCACGTAGGTGTCGAAGTCGAAGAGAGTGTGGCCGGGCCGGTTGTAATGGGCACCGAGCCAGCGGGAGGCCATCGCCATGCCCACGGAGTTGCCGCAGCCCTGGCCGAGCGGGCCGGTCGTGGTCTCGATGCCGCCGGTCATGTGGTGCTCGGGATGGCCGGCACAGACGCTGTCGAGCTGGCGGAACCGCTTGATCTCGTCGAGCGAGACGGCGGGCGTGCGGTGGTCGGGCGATGCCGGTCCGCCGCGGCGGATGCCCGCGAGGTGGATCAGCGAATAGAGCAGCATCGACGCATGGCCGCAGGAGAGCACGAACCGGTCGCGGTTCGGCCAGGTGGGATCGGTCGGGTCGTACCGCAGGAACTCCGACCAGACCGTATAGGCGACCGGCGCCAGCGCCATCGGCGTGCCCGGATGGCCGCTCTTCGCCGCCTCGACGGCGTCCATCGAGAGCGTGCGGATCGTGTCGATCGCGAGGCGGTCGATATCGGCGGAGTGGGCGGGGCGCGAAGGGGCGGCAGTCGAGGTGCTCATGAAAACTCCGGAACAAAACGTATCGATCGAGGCCGGAGTGTACGGGCGGCGGGAAACCACCGTCAACGCGACGGAAAGCCGCCGCGGATCACCGGCTGACGTGCCGGCGATAGGCGGCATCGAGGTCGGCGTAGCTCCCGCCGCAGAGCCGCGCGAGCGTGTCGGGATCGGCCGTGCCGTCGTAGACCCGCGTGAGATAGGCGACGAAGGCCTCGCGATGCCGTCCCGCTTCGCCATTCATGAAGAAGTCGGCGAGTCCGGCGAGCTCCGCATAGAGCGTGGCCAGCTGCGGATGAGCCTGGAAGTC
>JBILVW010000047.1:0-11770 GCA_044370205.1 Pirellulales bacterium
ACGGCGAGTTCCGAGGGCTTGGGTGCGGTGTCCTGCTGGGCGATGAGCATGAAGGCCGCCACCATCCCGTCCACCGTGCCGAGCAGGCCGAACATCGGCGCCAAGGCCCCGACGAGCGACACGTAGCTGATCTTGTGCTCGAGCTTCATCGCCTGCTCCCCTTCGGCGGCCTGCATGGCCTCGACGGCGGCAGGGTAGCCCGACTGCAGCTTGCCCATGCCGGCGGCGAGCACGTGGCCGAGATAGGAGTCGTCGTTCTTGGCCAGCTCGAAGGCCTCCTGAAACTGCTTCTGTTCGAGATGCTGCTCGAAGGCCTGGCTCAGGGCCGGGGGAATGAGCACCTGCTTGCGGAACTGGAGAAAGCACATCACGAGCAAGGCGACGAGGCCGAACGAAAGCAGCAGGAAGATCACGATGTATTTCGGACCCAGGGCGGCTGCGAGAAACGCGAGATAGCTCTGCCCATCCTCGGCTGGTTCTTCCTCGGCCGCCTCATCCTGGGCGCAGGCCACGTCGGGGGCGAACGCGAGCGGCGCGACGGTCGCCGCGGCCCACGGGGCCACGAGACACGCTGCGACCAGCATTCGGCCGATCCACGCCGGCAGCCAGCCCATCATCCGTTCACCAGTGGCATTCCGGCTGCCTTTGACCGCATCCCCCTGCATGTTCTGCTCCTCGAAAAATGTGATTCAATCAGGTTCCGTCGAGAGTATCGTGGTTCGGCTTCGCAGCCAAATCCCGTCGTTTCAGCGTTCGAGCTACTTGCCGCCGCCGGCCAGCATCTTCAGCCACGGGCTTTCGGGGTAGGTCGATTCCAGGGTCTGCTTGGCCTGACGAGCCCGTTCCGGATTTTGGGCTTTCTCCCACAACTGCGCCAGGTTGAACAGGGCCTCGGCGTGGCTTTCCGGCTGATTGTTGTAGACGAGATCAACCGTCAGGAAGGCGATCAGGGCGTCCTGATCCTTGCCCGCCGCCCGAAAGGCGTCACCAAGCACCGTGTACGCCTTCGACAGCATGTCCCGCTCCTCGGGGTCGGCCGCCTTGACCACCTGCTGCACCATCGCGATGGCGTCGGCCCCCTTCTCGAGCCGGCCAAGGCAGCGGGCCGTGCCGAGCGACGCCTCGAGCTTCTGCTGGGCGCTCGCCCCATCCTTGGGGTCGGTCTGCACCTTCGATGCGTTCTCGAACTCCTTGAGGGCTTCCGCATACTTGCCCTGCGAAAAGAAGAGGTTCGCTTTCGCGGACGCCGCCCGGACCTTCATCGCTGGCGGCCCTTTCTCCAGCGCCGCGTAGACGGTCGTGGCTTCGGGATATTTCTGGGCCTTCGCGAGCAGATCGCCGAGCGTCTCGGCGGCGCGGTAGAAGTGGTGCGTCTTCGGATTCTTCGAGACAAAATCGCGAAGCGCCTTCTCCCCCTCGGCCAAGCCGGTGCCGGTGAGGGTCGCCTGACGGGCCAGTGCGGCCGCCTTGACGAACTGCATCTCGGCCAAGACTCGATCGGAGGCGCCGTCCAGTTCGGCCTGCTCGACTTTGGTGAGTTCCTGGATCGCCGACGCGGCATCGCCCCGCAGCAGCATGCCCCGGGCGTTCCGGAGCGAATCGGGCTCGCCGGCCAGGGCGACTTCCCGAATCCGATCGACGGGAACTTTCTTCACCTCCTCGGTGCGCTGATCCTTGATCTCGATGTCGTTGGGGGACGCCGACACGATTTCACCAGAGATCTCGGAGCGGTCGAGCAGGCGAACCCGGTCGGGCGTTTGCCCGTGCGCGATGCGGCTCGTCAACTCCGATCCCACCAGGATTGCCAGGCAGGCAGCCACCAGCCGCCCGCACGCCATGTTCCGTTCCGGTCGCACGATCATTTCTCCTGGGGGGCGGCCGCTGCCGCTGCGGCAGCCGCCTGTTCATCGAGTTCCGCGAAGCCGCGAGGGTTCACGGCTCCCTTTTGCTTCTGCACGTCTTTGAGCAGTTTCTCGTAGCGGGCCGCCATCGCCTCGCCTCCGAGTGTCGGATAGAGCTTTCTTGTCATCGAGATGGCGGTCAGCGCCTTTCCGAGGAGTTCGTCGGCCTCCTCCTTCGGCTTGCCCGGCAGCTTGGCCCGGTCGAGCAGGCAGACGGCGACGTTGAGCCGGGCCTCGAAGAACAGCGTCCGGGAGCGGAGAGATTTTTCGTCCTCGCCGGCGAATGCACCTCGGGCCACCTTGTTCGCCAGTCCATTCCAGCCCCAGCTCACGCTGCCGGCGTTTTTGCGGCCGACGATCGCCGACTTGAGCAACTCCTCGGCCTTGGCCGGGCTTTCACCGACAGCCTGACGACCAGCCGCCTGGAGCAGTTCCGCCGCCTGGACCTGGGTGTCGAGCGAGTTTTGCCGCTTGGGATCCTTGAGAATCCAATCGATCTGCTCGAGCGCCTCGTCCCATTTGCCTCGTTCCCGGAAGATGTTGGCCATTCTCAGGCGGATCGAAGGCTCGAAGCCCGCGATCGCGTCCCGCTCTTCCTTGCCCGCCGCGGCATCGTCCTTCTTCTTCAGCAGGCCGGCGTAGACGCCGGCGGCACGGTCAAGATACTGCTCGGCCTTCGCCTTCGGCACGACCTTGCCCATGTCTTTTCCCGAGCCCAACGAGAGATACGTCGTCGCGATCCACGTCTGCGACGAGACCTTCTGATCACGGGCCGCAAGTCGATCGAGAAACTTCTCGAAGCCGGCGAGCGTGACCGCTGCCTTCTGCGCCGCCGTCGCATCACCCGATTCGGCCGCCTTCGCCTGCCCTTCCAGCTGGCCCTGGAGATCCCGGCCCATCGTGAAATACATCGCCGTCAGCTTCGCCGAAGCCTCTTCACCTTCACCGGCGAGCCGCTCCAGACCCTTCATCGCCTCTTCCGCCTTTTCGAGCTGCTCGGCCTCGATGAAGCAGCGGAGGGCGACGGTGTACACGGCCTCTGCAAACGCTCCCTGGCCGAGCGCCGGGTCCGTCTTGGGGCCGTTGACGATCGTCCACGGGCCGTATCCAGGCCGCTCGAGCACCTCGAGCCCCACGGCCGGCTCACCGTCATCGAGGGCGATCTGGCAGCGGGCGAGCGCCGCCGATACGACTACCGGCAGGGCGACGCCGCCGGACTGCACGGCTTTGAGTCCCTCGTCGAGATCCTTGCGGGCCTCGGCCTTCCAGGTCTTTGTCTCGTCTGCGGGCCGGCGATTCGCCTCGTCGAGCCGGCGGTCCTCCAGCACCTCTCTCCACAGCGATGTGCCTCCGCGCAGGAGGATCTCGATGCGTCGCGGCGATTCCACGGGCACCCGTGCGACGAGGTCGATGATCCGCTTGGCGTCTCGGGACTCCGTCGCCGCGACCATGGCGATCAACGCCGCATCGGCCGCGTCGGGCTCCGTGGGCCAGGTCTGCATGATCCGGTCGGCGACGCCGGCTGCCTGATCCTTGGCATTCTGCTTCCAGCCGGCATCCGCCTGCTTCTGCTGCAGCTGCTGCCAGCTCACCATGGCGATCTTGGCCGCCTGCCGACTGCCCTTGGCGTTGGGATACCGGTCGAGCAAAAAGGCACCGAGCGCCGCCGAGTCGTGATACTGCTGCCGCTCGTAGAGCAGGTAGGTGAGCAGGTAGCGGGCCTGGTTCACCGCGTTGATGTCGGTGTCGGGCGTGGCCGCCTTCAGTGCCGTCCGCAGTTTGTCGAAGGCGGTGTCGCGGGCCTCGGTCGCCTTCTTCCCGGCTTCCTCGGCGGCCGGCGTGCCGGGCTGCTGCTTCGCGACGCCCTGCGCCTCCTGCATCGAAGCCAGGGCGATTCTCGCCTCTTCCATAAACGTTTCGAAGTTTTGCTCCGTCGCGACCTCCGGGGCATCCTTGCCGATCTTGGCGAGCAGCTCCCGCGACTCGCTCGCGAAATCCTTGTTGGCCTTGGCCACGTCGGTCGCCAGCTTCTTGACGTCGGTCAGGGCCTTCGTCTTCTCCCCGCCCGTCAGCTTGGCCGACGCCGCGGCGAGGAATTCGGCGGCGCGGTACTTCAGCGTGAGCCAGTCGGTGTCGAGCCGCTCCGGCGGCACGTTCGTGAGGGCGAACGCCCGCTGATCCTTGTCGATGTCGAACTTTTCAAGGGCGGCGCTGCATTCCAGAGACGTGCCGACGGCCTTCGCCCGGAGCGAGATGGCGAGCGGGGCCTTGGATTCGAGCACCGTCAGCGGAGCCAGCGTGCCGACTGCCGTTTCGAGTTTTTGTGTGGGAGGATTCTTCGGATCGGGCTTGTAGCCAGGGGCCTTGCTGTTCGCGAGTTCGGCCTTGCCGAGCGCGGCGTAGTTCCGGGCCTCGTAGTAGCGGGCGAACAGCCCGCCCCCCTTGTTGGGATACTTGTCGGCGAGTTCCTTGAACTGCTTGGCCGACTCCGCGACCGTGTCGACCCATTCCTTCGAGCCCTCGGCGAAAGCCTTCGCCTTTTCGTAATAGGCACTGGCCACCATCAGCCGCGTCTGGATGAGCTTGCCCTGAAGCTGCTCCTCATAGGCTTCGAGTCGCTCGAGTTCCTTGGCAGCACCGGCCGTACGTGGCCTCGTCTTCTTTGCCTTGTCGTCGCCGCCGCCTTTCAGCTCCTTGATCGCATCCCGCGTCTTCCGGTATTCGGCGACCACGGCGTCTTCGGCATTCGTCACCTCGGTGATCGGCTGGTCCGGCTTGACCTTGCCTTCGAGCACCTTGATGGCCGCGTCGAAGTGGGTGGCGGCCTCGGTGAGCAGGCTCTTGGCGTCGGCTCCCGGCTTCTTGGCCTGGTCGAGCTTGCCGCGGCCGCGTTCGATGAGCAGGTTGCCCTTCTGCGTGTAGGCCTCGATCGCTCGGGTGCCCGATGGTGACGCCTTCAGGTAGGCCTCGAGCTCCTTCTCCGCCGAATCGAGAATCTCCGCCCTTCGCTTGGCCGTGGACTCCGTTCGGCTCGTGCCGATCAGCGCGACCGCCCGACGGAATGGCACCTCCTGCTTGAGCTCGGCCGGCGCATCGGGATCGGCGGCCACCCGGTCGAGCACCCAGAGGGTGACGTCGTTCATCTGACGTTCGCCGAGTCGGTCGAGCAGGCTCTCCGTCGCGAAGGCGGCGGCTTCGCCTGCGGCCGTCGCGACGGGCATGGCCGCCGAAGCCAGCCAGCAGATGACGAAGGCCGGAACCAGAAACCGCGGCATGAGGCGGACGCACCTCGACCCCGGGGCTGAGACTGCAAAAGCGAACGTCATGGTGCGACCCCGGGCTGTATGACGATGATTGTGAAACCGAGGCCCGAACTCGTCAAACGGCCGTGGGGGCCTCGCGGCTGGCGTTCAGACTCCCGCCCCGGTGGCCCGCCGGGCCGCCCGGGTAGCCGCCGCCGAGGCTGCGAGCCATACCGGCAGTTGCCCGGCCGGAGGCAGCTTGACGACGTCCGCCGAGCGAATGCCGGGGCAGGCCCGCACCGCCGCCAGCGCCTCGGCCGACGGCTCTTGATCCAGGTTGAGCACGCCGATCGCGTCACCGCCGGGAGTCGAGCGGCCCACGGTCATCTGGGCGATGTTGACGCCGAGCGTGCCGAATGCAGTGCCCACGCGGCCGATGATCCCGGGCACGTCCTGGTGGGTGAACACGAGCAGCACGCCGTCGAGGTAGGCCTCCAGCCGATGTCCCTCCAGCTGCACCAGTCGCGGCATCGCATGGCCGAAGAGCGTGCCCGCCGCCCGATGCACCCGGTCGCCCGCGACCAGGTCGACCGCCACGACGGAGCTGAAGGCCCCTGGGTCGGTGCGGCTCTGTTCAACGAGCTCGATGCCCCGCTCGCGCAGCAGGATTTCGGCGTTCACGATGTTGACGTCTTCGATTGCGGTCTCGAGCAGGCCCGCGGCGAACGCCGCCGTCACGAGCCGCGTGTTTCGGGAGGCGACTTCGCCCCGGTAGGCGATCGAGCACGACCTCGGGGCGCCCTCGTCGAGCTGGGCGAGCAGCTGCCCGAGCCGCCAGGCGAGGTCGAGGAATCCCCGCACCCCCTCGAGCTCGGCTGGATCGACGGCGGCCGAATTGACCGCATGACGAATCGTGCCGGTCGTCAGGAAGTCGACGAGGAGGCCGACACCCTCGACGGCCACCTGCGACTGCGCCTCCTCCGTGCTCGCGCCGAGGTGGGGCGTGACGAGCACGCCGGGCATTCCGAACAGCGGGCTCTCGGTGCAGGGCTCCTTTTCGAACACGTCGAGCGCGACGCCTGCGATCAGGCCACGCTTCAGCCCCTCGACGAGCGCCTGCTCCTCGTAGATGCCGCCGCGGGCGCAGTTGATCAGCCTGATGCCCGGTTTGAGTGAGCCAAGCTCCTTCATGCCGACGAGGTATTTGGTCTCGTCGGTGAGCGGCGTGTGGACGGTGAGGTAATCGACGTGCGGCAGCAGGTCTCGGGCGTTGGCCACGAGCTCGACTCCCAGTTCGGCGGCCCGGTCGGGAGACAGGAAGGGATCGAAGCCCATCACATGCATGTCGAACGCCCGGGCCCGGCGGGCGACAGCCTGCCCGATCCGGCCGAGGCCCACGATGCCCAGCGTCTTGCCCGCGAGTTGGACACCCATGAACTTGTTGCGGTCCCAGGCATGCGACCGCAGGCTCGCGTCGGCGGCAGCCACGTTTCGTGACAGTCCCAACAGGAGCGCGAAGGCATGCTCGGCGGTGCTCACCGTGTTGCCGGCGGGCGTGTTCATCACCACGATGCCCTGCCGCGTCGCCGCCTCTTTGTCGATGTTGTCGGTGCCCACGCCGGCTCGCACGACCGCCTTGAGCCGCGAGTTGCCCTTGAGGACGGCCGCGGTGATTTTCACGCCGCTGCGGCAGATCGCGCCGTCGTGAGCCGCCAATGCATCGCGAAGTGCGTCGCCCGACAGCCCGGTCTTCACCTCGTAGGTGATGCCCTGCTTGGCCGCCGCGTCGAGCAGGGCGAGGCCATCGGGGCTGAGCGTGTCGAGAACGATGATCGAGGGCATTGGAACGGGTCCGGGAGGTGACTGAAAAACGGGCCGGTCGTGATCGGCCGGCATGCCGTCGGCGGCCGCCGACGCACCATCAGGAACGGCGGGACTGCTGGAATTCGACCATGTAGTCGCGGAGCGACTCGACGCCCTCCACGGGCATCGCATTGTAGATGCTGGCACGGATGCCGCCGACCGAGCGATGCCCCTTGAGATCGACCAGCCCCCGGGACTCGGCCCCCTTGAGGAAGTCTTTCTCGGTCGCCTCGTCGGGCAGCCGGAACGTGACGTTCATGTCGGACCGGCAGTTGGACTGCGCATGGCCGGCGTAGAACCCACCCGACCCGTCGAGCACGTCGTAGAGCAGTTTCGCCTTGGCGGCGTTGTGCCTCGCGATGCCGGGCAGGCCGCTCATCGAATCGCGGAGCCAGCGGCAGACCAGCCCCAGCACGTAGACGGCGAACGTCGGCGGCGTGTTGGGCCGCGACCCGTTCTTTACGAACGTGCGGTAATCGAGCATCGTCGGCAGGTCGTCGTGCGACCGCGCGAGCAGATCCTTGCGGATGATGACGACCGTCACGCCGGCGATGCCGGCATTTTTCTGAGCGCAGGCGTAGATGAGGCCATACTTCGCGACGTCGATCGGCCGGGAAAGGAAGTCGCTCGAGCAGTCGCAGACGAGCGGAGCCGAGCCGACGTCGGGATCGTGCTTCCACTGCACGCCCTGGATCGTCTCGTTGCTCGTGATGTGGACGTAGGCCGGGGCGGGGGAGAGGCCGATTTCGCCCGGCTGTGGGAGCCGGTCGTGCTTGGTGGCGGCGCCGTCCCAGGCGACGTGCACCTTGCCCTCGCGGCGGGCTTCCTTGATGGCCGTGGAGCCCCAGGTGCCGGAGAGGATGTAGTCCGCAGCCGCCGTCTGCCCGCGGAGCAGGTTCATGGGCACCATGGAGAACTGGAGACTCGCGCCCCCTTGCAGCAGCACGACCTCGTGGTCGGAGCCGATCCCGAGCAGCCCTTTCAGCCCCTCGATCGTGTCTTCCAGGATTCGGTCGAAAGCCGGGCTGCGGTGGCTGATTTCGAGGATCGAACTCCCCACGCCGGGCAGGGCGATCAGATCGGCCTGGGCCTCTTCGAGCACGGACAGCGGCAGCACCGCGGGCCCCGGAGAGAAATTGAACACCCGCTCCGCCACCGGCCCCGTCGCTCGCTCCATCACGTGAGGCTCCACTCGCTGCTGACCTGAAAATGTGGTCGTCGCAAAGGAAAAATCGGCTTTTTCCTCTGCCCGACTGATATCGGCAGGATAGGTGGCGCGCCAGGGATGGTCAACGGGCCAGCGATCCCGGCGGGGCCGGAACGAAGGCCTGCGACGGCGGAGGCAGGGCCGGCTGAGGCACGGCGGCGGTTCGCTGTCCGGGCGGCGCCGATTGAATCGCCGCCACCCGAGCTGCCACCGTCGGCTGAGCCGGGTCGATCGCCAGTGCACGCGAATAGTTGGCGACCGCCTGGCCGGGGTCGCCGGCCTGTTCCCGCAGACTGGCGAGGGCCACCAGGGCCCGCGGGTTGTTGGGATCGACCGCCAAGGCGTCGATCAACTGGTTCTCGGCCTCCCGCAGGTCGCCATGTTCCTGGGCCAGCCGCGCCAGTTCGATGTGCGGGTTGGCGTTGCCCGGCTGGCTACGGGCCCAGGATTGCAGCTGGGCGATCGCGTCGCCCTGTTTATTCTCCTCCACGAGCAGCACGGAGAGCGCCCGCTGGCAGGCTTCGTGGTTCGGGTTGCGGGCCAGGCAGAGGTGGTAGTACTGCTCGGCGGTCGCCATGTCGGCGGGGCGATTGAAGAGCTTGGCCTGCTGGTGGTACGTCGCTCCGAGATTGTAGAAGCAGTCGGCATTGCCTGGCTGCTTCGCCAGCGCCTGCTGGAAGTGGTTGACCGCCCCCAGGTAGTTGCCCTGCTGGTAGAGCCGAACGCCCGCGGCGTTGTCGTTGCGGGCCATGCCGCCACAGCCCGTGCCGGCGAGCACGAGACCTGCCATCAGTAACCACGCGCTGCGGCCCACGGCGTCCTCCATGAGCCGGGGACGGTAGCGGCCGGGCCGGCGGTGGAGCAAGGTCGCCCCAGCTTGCCGGGCTTTCGTGGTCAGCGGAGAGAGACGGCATGCAATTGATCGTCGGTTGAAGCCCCGAGCGGAAGCCCGGGGATCCCCTGGCTTCCGCCGGGGGCTTCCTGGAGCATCCTCACGCTGGATCCCCCGGCTTCCGCTGGGGGCTTCCTGGAGCATCCTCACGCCGACCCGCTCGCCTGCCCTCGGCGCTTCACCCTGCCGTGCAGGCGGCTGCGGTGCGGGTGTAGCCGAGGGACTTCAACACTTCGAGCAGCTCGCTGCAGGTCGGAAACATCCGGCCGCTCGTTCGCTTGTAGTGGTCGAGGGCCCTCATGAATTCGAGTTCTTCGGTGGCGTATTCGCGGTCGCAGGTGGTCGGGTCGATCTTGCGGCGGCGGGCAGAGCGGGGGGGCTTGATGGCGGTGGCGGGCATCGCACGACTCCTTGTCGCGGTGGAAGAGTTGCGGTGGAAGACTCTGCCGAAACTATGCACGCTGCCGGCTGCGGTGAGGCTGCCGATTCCGGAAACTTTTCGCCCGCACCCTGCCGGTCGTAACGGTCGTAACGGCTCGTGGCGCAGGGTCCCCGGGCTTCCGCCAGGGGCTTCATGGGGGCTGCGCAGAAAGCCCGGAAAGGTCAGCGGTTTTCGAAGAACTTCTTGAGTGCTTCGGCCGCGGCGTCGCGGGAGGAATCCGACTTCTTCTTGGCCGCCGTGGGCAGCGTGCCGGGGGCGGATTTGGCCGCCTGGAGCGGTTTCGCGGCCGGCGCGGTCGCGTGGGCGGTTGCCGCGACGTCGCTCGTGGCCGGCGACGCTGTCGTTTTTGTCGCGCCCGCAGCGGGCTCAAGCGGGAGCGTCTGGGTCGTGTCGAACATGCCGGCTGGCTTCTCGTCGGCCACCAGCCACCGCGACACGTCGTCGTCAGTGCCGGCCTTGGCCGCCGGGTCGGTGCACGAAACCTTCAACTCCAGCACACCGACGCGGATGATGTCGCCGTCGGCGACCTGTGTCTTTTCGGTGATCCGCTGGCCGTTGACGAACGTGCCGTTCCGGCTACCGAGGTCCGCCACCCAGACTTCCGCCGGGCCGACGATCACTTCGCAGTGCCGCCGGCTCACGTCCTCGCTCAGCGGCCGCACATCACACTCCTCGGCCCGGCCGATGAGCAGGCGATTTCGCTTGATCGAGATGGAGCGGCCGGCACTCTTGCCCGAGGCGACGATCAACTTGGCGATCATGGTGGGTGATCGGAAGGAAGGAAGAGACGGAAAACAGGATTCTATACCCGAGTTGGGCCGGCAAGGCCAGCCTGCGCGGCCCGCCCGCTCACCGCCTGGCGAGCCATCGAGGGTCGGAGTAAGACGCGAGTCGTGTTCGTAACCCTTCATGGGGGGGCGGCATGAATGGCCCGGGTTCCCAGCAAAAAACTGTTTCCATGGCGGCGGCGAGTCGCGTCAGCCAGGCGTCCGCGAGCTGCCGCGGGGCATGCGGTTCGAACCGCGGGGCGAGATTCTCGACGCCCGGGTGCCGCGCCGCCGGGCCGACGCCCGGGTTCTCCCGCAGCAACAGGCTGCCGTGCTGCACCACGGCCCCCGCGAGCCGCCGCTGGGCGCTGCCCATGATCTTGGGGTCGGAGGCCGAGGGCTCCCGGCCCGACGGAGTGACCACGACATCGCCTCCCGCCCGCCGCGAGAAGCAGAAAAAGTTTTCGTCGGTCGGCCGCTCGTCGTAGAGCCGCGCATTGATGCCATGCGTGGCGAGGACGGCCGCGAGCGCCGTGTGAGCGGCCGTGTAGAGCTGTTGTGCGGTTCCTCCCAGCGGGTGCGTCTTCGGCACGGCGAGGGCGTAGGTCAGGTCGCTGCCGTGCACGATGGCGCCGCCGCCGCTGGGGCGGCGCACGAGATCGGCCGGCACGATGTCGGCGATCCCGCGGGCGTCGTCGAGCTTTTGAAAGGCCCCGAGCGAGACGGTCGGCCGTGACCAGCCGTAGAACCGAATGAGCGGCCGGCCTGAGCGTTCGGCGGCCGCTCCGAGGGCCTCGTCGAGGGCCATGTTGACGACGCCTTCAGCGTCGCCATCCCACCATGCCGCGAGCGTGGCCACGGGATCAGTGCGACGCGTTCTTGACGACGGTGTCGTAGGCCGCCTGGTCGAGGAGACCGGACATCTCGGCCGGGTCGTCAGGGCGGATCTTCATGATCCAGCCGGCGCTGTAGGGGTCCTTACCGAGCAGGTCGAGCTGGCCGGGGAGAGCTGTATTGACCGCGACGATCTCGCCCGAAACCGGGGCGTAGAGATCGCTCACCGCCTTGACGCTCTCGATCTCCCCGAACGACTCACCCGCCTTCACCTTCTTGCCCACGGCGGGCAACTGCATGAACACGAGGTCCGTGAGCGCCTCGACCGCGTAGGCCGAGATGCCGACGGTGGCGCTACCATCGGCCTCGGGGCGGATCCACTCGTGCGTCTTCGCGAACTTCATCTCGGCGGCCATGACTGTCTCCACGAGGCAAGGGCGGTTTGTTCCGCCCCAGCAGGATACCGGATTCGGCTCGTCTGTCAGCCGCGCGACGCCGGGCGGCGGTAGAAGGGGAGGGGTACTACCCGGGCCGGCTGGGCCACGTCGCGGATCAAGACGTCCACGGTGGTGCCAGGCGCGGCGGCCGAACGATCGACGAGGGCCATGGCCACGGCGTGGCC
>JBILVW010000049.1:0-11722 GCA_044370205.1 Pirellulales bacterium
GGCTGCATGGCCTGCCCGCCACGCTCGAATCGCATCGCGGGTTCGCCGACGTGATCGCCAGCCTCCGTGCGGGGCATGGCGGCACGGTGGGCGGAACCTGGGGATCGGCGTCTGCGCTCACCGTGGCAGCGCTTGCCCGGGCACTCGCGCTGAGTGAAGCCGGCACGCCCGCGGCCGGGCCGCTCGTCGTGGTGCTCCCCCATGCCGCCGAGGCCGACGCCTTCGTCGACGACCTCGCGCTCTTTACGGCCGTGCCGGCCGTGCTCCTTCCGGCGGTCGAGAGCTTCGGCGAGGACGATGCCGCCACCGACCCCGCGGAGCCGCTGCGGCTGGCCGTCGTGAAGCAGCTGGCCGCGATGGGATCGACGCCGTCCGAGGGCCGATCCCCCGGCTCGTTGTCCGAGGACAGATCCCCCGGCTTGCGCCTGGGGGCTTCCATAAAGAAGAAGCGGGGCGACGAGCGAAAGCAGGATGCCGAGCCGTCGCGTGTCATCGTCACGAGCATCCAGGCGCTGCTCGCACCGCTGCCTGACCCACGCGACATCGAGGCTGGCACGCGGCGGCTCGCCGTCGATGGCCGGATCGACCCGGAGGAGCTGTCGGATTGGCTCACCGCCCGCGGCTGGCAGCTCGCCGATGCGATCAACACGCCCGGCACGTTCGCCCGCCGCGGCGGGATCATCGACCTCTTCGCCGCCGACTGGGAGCGGCCGGTGCGGATGGAGCTGTACGGCGACGAGATCGAGTCGCTCCGCACGTTCGACACCGTCTCGCAGCGGAGCGTGAGTACGCTCGAATCGATCGACCTCACGGCCCTGGCATCCACGGCCGCCACATCGAGCCGCCGCGCCCAGCTCGGCGAGCTTCTGCCCGCGGGCTCGCTCGTGGTCCTCGTCGAGCCAGGCGAGCTCGCCGAGGAGGCGAAGCGGATGCACGACAGGCTCGGCGCGGCCGGGCTCTTCGAGCCGGAGGAGGTGTTCGCGCGGCTGCACCGGTTTCCGTCGGTCACGCTCTCCGCCATCGCGCCCTCGAGCCTGGAGGCGACGGCCGCCCTCGCCGTCGAAAGCGTGGAGCGGTTCACCGGTGCGCTCGACCGCGTGAAGGAAGAGCTCGAGACCGTCGGCAAGGATCAGGAGGTGTGGGTCGTCTGCCCGTCGGAGGCGGAGGAGAAGCGGCTCGGTGAACTGCTCGCCGACTCGGCCCCGGCCCGTACGAAGCGGCTGCATTTCGCCCGCGGCCATCTCTCGGCGGGCTTCCGGCTCGTGCCCGAGAAGCTCGTGCTCGTGTCGAGCGCCGAGCTCTTCCGCCGCGAAGACGCCCCCGCGGCACGCCCCGCACGGCAGCGGCTCTCCCGCGCGATCGACACCTTCCTCGATTTGCACGAGGGCGACTACGTCGTGCACGTGGCCCACGGCATCGGCCGCTACAAGGGGCTCAAGCTCCTGGAGAAGCACGGCCGCACCGAGGAGTTTTTGGAGGTCGAGTTCGCCGAGAGCACGCGGATCTACGTGCCCGCCAGCTGCATCGAGCTGGTCCAGAAATACGTGGGCGGCACCAAGCTCGCCCCCAAGCTCGCGAAGATCGGCGGCACGCTCTGGGAGCGGCAGAAGCAGGCGGTGCAGAAGGCCGTGGCCGACATGGCCGCCGACATGATCCGGCTCCAGGCCACGCGGGCCAGCCGGCCAGGCATCGCCTTTCCGCCCGACACGCCCTGGCAGCGGGAGTTCGAGGAGTCGTTTCCGTTCGATGAGACGCCCGATCAGCTCACGGCGATCGAGGCCATCCGCGGCGACATGGAGCAGCCCCGGCCGATGGACCGGCTGCTCTGCGGCGACGTGGGCTTCGGCAAGACGGAGCTGGCGATGCGGGCCGCCTTCAAGGCCGTCGAGGCGGGGGCCCAGGTGGCCGTGCTCGTGCCCACCACCGTGCTCGCCGAGCAGCACCGCCGCACGTTCACGGCGCGGTTCAAGGAGTTTCCGTTCGTGATCCGCTCGCTCTCGCGGCTGGCGAGCACCGCCGAGGAGCGGGACACGCTCGAGGGCCTCGCCCGAAAAAAAGTGGACATCGTGATCGGCACCCACCGGCTCGCCCAGGCCGACATCCACTTCGCCAATCTCGGGCTCGTGGTCGTGGACGAGGAGCAGCGGTTCGGCGTGGACGTGAAGGAGCGGCTCAAGGCCCTGCGGTCGAGCGTGGACGTGCTCACGATGACGGCCACACCGATTCCGCGCACGCTCCACATGTCGATGCTCGGCATCCGTGACATCTCGAGCCTCACCACGCCGCCGGTAAACCGCATCCCCGTCGAGACGAAGGTGGCCCGCTGGGACCAGTCGCTCATCAAGAACGCGATCGAGCGGGAGCTGGCCCGCGACGGGCAGGTGTTCTTCGTGCACAACCGGATCCACGACATCCACAAGGTGTCGCAGAAGCTGCAGTCGATCGTGCCCGAGGCCACGATCGGCATCGCCCACGGCCGGCTTTCGGAGACGGAACTCGAGGAGGTGATGCTCTCGTTCGTCGCCGGCACCACCGACATCCTGCTGGCGACGACGATCATCGAGAGCGGCCTCGACATCCCGCGGGCCAACACGATCTTCATCGACGAGGCCGACATCTACGGCCTGGCCGACCTCCATCAATTACGGGGCCGCGTGGGCCGCTCCCACCATCGGGCCTGGTGCTACCTGCTCGTGGACGAAACGGCCCGGCTCACGAGCACGGCCGCCAAGCGGCTCCGGGCGATCCAGGAGTTTTCGAGCATGGGCGCCGGCTTCTCGCTGGCGATGCGGGATCTCGAAATCCGCGGCGCGGGCAATCTCTTGGGCACCCAGCAGAGCGGCCACATCGCGACCGTGGGCTACGAACTCTACTGCCGGCTCCTGGAGCAGGCGGTGCGGGGCATGAAGAAGATGCTGCCGGCCGAGCCGCCACCGGTGAACGTGGATCTGCCCGGCGAGGCCTGGCTGCCCCGCGACTATGTGCCCGACTTCCGCGCGAAGATCGACGTCTACCGCCGGCTCTCGCGGGCCACGGCGGAGAGCCAGGTGGACGACCTGGGCCGCGAACTCGTGGACCGCTTCGGCCCGCTGCCCGACGAGGCCCGCCGGCTGCTCGATTTCACGAAGCTCAAAGCGCTGGCCGTGACCCACGGCATCGACTCGATCACGAGGCACCCCGGCATGATCATGTTCGGCCACCACGACCGCACGGCGATCGAGAAGCTCCGTCAGGCCGCAGCCAAGAAGGGCCGCGTCGTCCGCGTGGTCGATCAGAAGACGGCCGTCCTGCCGCTCCACGACGACACCCTCGCCGACCCCAACAAGCTCCTCGCGAGCATCCGTTCCCTCCTGAACCTCGGCTGAACCGGCGGCTCGACCAGCTCGAAGACGAACAACGCGACGTTCGTGATCGCAACGATCGACCGAAGGCCGCCATGCCGATATGGAATGGCCGTCAGGCTGCCGCGTCGAGAATCGTGCCGTCGCACCAGATCCGCACCTGCTTCGAACAGGCGTAGGATCGCAGCTCGGGCGAAATGACCTTGCAGGCGACCAGCGGAACCGCGGCGAGGCCGGCCTTTCGCAGGATGCCCGCTCGCCTCGCAGCGCGATCGATGTCGTCGCCGCCGCAGGTTGCCGAAACCTCCACGACGACGTGGCTGGCAACCCCATCGATCATTCCCGACGCAATCGCATCCACCCGCAGCACCTCATCGGCTTCGTCGGGGGCGACGGCCTGCTCGATCGCATCGAGCACCTCGTCGTTTCGCAGCAACCGTCCCCGCCGCATCAGCCGGCCGAGATATGAGGTCAGCCGGTCACGAAACTGGAGCTCGAACGTGGAGCCAAGCACCGCATCGAGCCGCGCAGCCTGCCGCTCTCCCTGGCTCACCAGAGACTGCACCGCCCTGGTCAGCTCGGAAACCTGAATATCAGTGCGGGCCTGCGACTCGGTGAGTTTTGCGAGTTGCGCGTCGGTGCGGTCCTGCGCCTCCGTGAGTTTTGCGAGCTGCGCGTCGGTGCGGTCCTGCGCCTCCGTGAGTTTTGCGAGCTGCGCGTCAGTGCGGTCCTGCGCCTCGGCAAGCCGGTCGACCGTCGCAGTCAGATCGTGAAAATCCGCCTTGGTCACCGTCTTGCCCAGTTCCTCGAACATCGGCCCGAGCGTGTGAGCAAGCGACCTGGCGGCCTCTTCCCCGAGAGACGACCGTAGATCCTCGTAGATGCGGTATGTGTTCATGGAAGAAAATCCCGAAGGCTCGCCGTGACGATTTGCTGAGTGTACGGGCGTATATTTTGTTTGTCAACTTTTGTTAACGCCGGCACGTGCCTCAATCCCGCGGGCCAGTGGGGCTCCGACCCAAATTTGGTGGCTGGCACCTTTTTCGTGGTGGCACCTTTTTTGGCACCTTTTTCGCCCGTTCCGGCCGGGGTTGCGGCCGCGGCGCGGGTGCTTCTATAGTCCCGCCCCCTCGCGGCCGCCCAGATGCACGCCACTGCTCCACGCCTGCGCCCGCTCAAACTCCGGCTCGCCGCCGGTGCCGCGGTGCTCTGCGCCGTCGTCTTGGCTCAAGCCGCAGCCCAAACCGTGGCCCAGGACGTCGATCCACGGCGAGCCATCCGTCCCGGCATGACGCCGAACGTGCCCCAGGCCCTGTCGCGGCCCGCCGACTGGCCGACGGCCACGAAGGCGAAGGCCGACGCTGCCGGAACCGCACCCACGGCCAACGCGGCGCAGACGCCCGACCTCTTCCGCAAGGCAGTGGATAAGGAAAAGCACGTCCTCTCGAGCATCCGCTCACAGCCCGGCGCGGCACTCGAACTGCCGCCTTCCGCTGCCGTCCCGGCGGCGCCCGCCGCCGACGCCGGCGTGATCCAGGCTGCCTTCGAGCAGGCGGCGGCCACGGGCCCCACGCCAGGCCTGCCGCAGGCGGTGTCGCTCGAGACGGCGATGGTGGTGGCCCGCGTCGGGCCCGAGGTCGTGCTCGAAAGCGACCTGCTCACGCCCAAGGCCCTCGACTGGCTCGACACGGTGTCGCCCAATCTCAAGCCCGAGCAGATTCGCGAGCTCAAACTGCAGATCTGCCGGCAGGTGATCGATCAGCACATCGAGACGCTGCTCGTCTACGTCGATGCCTGCCGTGAGATTCCCGAGGACAAGCTCCCCGAGATTCGCAAGAACGTCGACAAGGCCTTCGACGAGCAGTACCTGCCGAAGCTCATGCAGGAGGCCAAGGCGGCCAACACCCTCGAATACGAGCAGTCGCTGCGGGCGAAGGGGCAGTCGCTCGACCGCCTGCGGAAGATGTTCTTCGAACGGGGTATCGCCCAGGAGTGGCTGCGAAAAAATGCGGGCGGCGACGAGGAGATCCCGCATGCCGAGATGATCGCCTGGTATCAGAATCACCTCGCCGACTACGACTATCCCGCCAAGGCCCGGTTCGAGGCGATCACGGTGAAGGACGGCCTCAAGCGGTCGCGGCAGCAGGCCTGGCAGCTCCTCGCCGAGATGGGCAACGAGGTACTCGCGGGACGGCCGCTCGCCGACGTGGCCAAGGCCCGATCCGAGGGCCCCACTGCCTCCACTGGGGGCCAATTCGACTGGGCCACGAAGGGCAGCCTCTCCTCGAAGGTGCTCGACGAGGCCATCTTCTCGCTCCCCGTAGGCCAACTGAGCACGATCCTCGAAGACGAGCACGCCCTGCACATCATCCGCGTGACCGAGCGGAAGGAAGCGGGCCGGATCTCGTTCGTCGAGGCGCAGGTGGAGATCCGCAACACGCTCCACGACGAGCGGAAGCAGCGGCAGATGGACGAATACCTGGCCCGGCTCCGCGAGCGGACGCCCGTGTGGACGATCTTCGACGACCAGCCGGGCCAGCCCCCCGCCACGGCCGCCCGCCCCAGCGCCAACCCGACGACCCGCCGCTAGCACGCTCTCCATCGCGGCTCGTTGCTCGACCTCGACGCGCGGGCTAAACTGCTTCCCGACGGGCAGTTCTGGCGCCTGTCGGCTTCGCTTCGGAGATGCACCATGAGCGCCATGCCCGCTTCCGCCCCCGCCAAGGCTCCCAGCACGAGCCCCCCCTGGCCCGGCACCACGTCGGCCGGAGTGGCCCGCCTCGAGATCAACGGCACGACGGCCGAACTGCCCGTGATCGAGGGCACCGAGGGGGAGAAGGGCATCGACATCGCGAAGCTCCGCTCGGCCACCGGCGCCATCACCCTCGACGAAGGCTTCGTCAACACAGGCTCTACGACGAGCGCGATCACCTTCCTCGACGGCGAGCAGGGGATCCTCCGCTACCGCGGCTACCCGATCGAGGTGCTGGCCGAGAGGTGCGACTTCGTGGAGGTGGCCTATCTGCTCATCTTCGGCGAACTGCCGACGGTGGCGGAGCTCGATGCCTTCCGCACGTCGCTGTCGCACCACACGATGATCCACGAGGACATGCGGAGCTTCTACAACGGCTTCCCGCGCGACGCCCATCCGATGGCGATCGTGGGCAGCGTCGTCGGAGCCCTCTCCACCTTCTACCAGGACTCGCTCGATGTGCGGGATCCGCGGCAGGTGGAGGTGAGCATGCACCGGCTGCTCGCCAAGCTGCCCACGATCGCGGCCTACAGCCACAAGAAGTCGTGCGGCCAGCCGCTGATGTATCCGCGGAACGACCTGTCGTACTGCGAGAACTTCCTGCACATGATGTTCGCAGTGCCGTGTGAGCCCTACCACCTCGACCCGGACTTCGCCGAGGCGCTCGACATGCTGCTCATCGTGCATGCCGACCACGAGCAGAACTGCTCGACATCGACGGTGCGGATGGTGGGCTCGAGCGACGCGAACCTCTTTGCGAGCATCTCGGCCGGCATCTCGGCCCTTTGGGGACCGCTCCACGGCGGGGCCAACCAGGCCTGCGTGGAGATGCTGGAGAAGATCGCGGCCGACGGCGGCGACGTGAAGAAGTACGTCGATCTCGCCAAGAAGAAGGACTCGGGCTTCCGCCTCATGGGCTTCGGCCACCGCGTGTACAAGAACTACGACCCGCGGGCCAAGCTCATCAAGGCGACCTGCGACAAGCTGCTGGCGAAGATCGCCCGGCACGACCCGATCTTCGACATCGCCCAGCGGCTCGAGGAAGTGGCCCTGGCCGACGAATACTTCATCCAGCGGAAGCTCTACCCGAACGTCGACTTCTACTCGGGCGTGATCTACCGGGCGATGGGCATCCCCGTGCAGATGTTCACGGTGCTGTTCGCGATGGGACGGCTCCCCGGCTGGATCGCCCACTGGATCGAGATGCACCACTCGCCCACGAAGAAGATCTGCCGTCCGCGGCAGATCTACACCGGCGCCACGCTCCGCGAATTCAAGCCGATCACGGCGCGGTGAGTGGATGCCGCGATGATCCCCCTGCTTGCGCATGGGGGCTTGTATGCGGAGCGCTATCCCCCATCAAAGCCCCCAGGCGGAAGCCGGGGGATGGTGCACCCCACGGGCCACGTCACCGTTTCCCGCGGAAAAATTCCGTGAGGATTCGGCCGCACTCGTCGGCGAGCACGCGGCCGACGTGATCGACCCGGTGGTTGAGCCGGGCATCCTCGAAGAGCCGGTAGAGCGACTCGACCGCCCCCGCCTTCGGATCGGCCGCGCCCCACACCACCCGCGGCACCCGAGCCTGCAAGATCGCTCCCGCACACATCGGGCACGGCTCGAGCGTGACGTAGAGCGTGCAGTTCTCCAGCCGCCAGGAGCCGAGTTGTGCAGCCGCCTGCGTGAGCGCGATCATCTCCGCATGGGCCGTCGGATCGGAGAGTTGCTCCCGCTGGTTGTGGGCGCTGGCGATCACGCGACCAGCCGCCACGACGATCGCCCCCACGGGCACCTCGTCCTCGGCCGCCGCGGCCCGCGCCTCGTCGAGCGCCAGCCGCATCCACCGCTCGTCGGGCCGCCCGCCCGGCAGGCCGGCGAGGGCGTCTTCGAGAGGGAGATCGTCGGGGTCAAAAATATCGTCCATGCCCCAGCACTGTAGGCGCTGGCCCCGGTCGCCGACAAACGCTTCGGCCGCCGCAGCCGCTTGGGGGGACCTGCCGCATCGGGTACGATTTCGCTGGTTCCGGGGAAGACATGCGTCATCCCCTTCACTGCCGCTCACCACGGCTGCCACCGCACTCATCCGGAAACCGACGCCTCATGGATCCGACGCTGCTCCTCCTCCGCTGGGCCCACATCCTCGCCGCGATCGTCGCCGTGGGGGGACTCGCCTTTGCCCGGTTCGGACTGCTGCCGGCAATGTCGGAACTCGACTCCGCCACCCGCGACCGCCTCCACGACGCGATCCGCCGCCGCTGGCTGCCCTGGGTGATCGGCGCGATCACGCTCCTGCTCGCGAGCGGCCTCGCCAACTTCCTGCTGTTCAACGCCCGGGTGAAGGCGGAGGGCTGGGCCGGCGGCCTGTGGATGCGGCAGACGAGCTACCACGCCCTGTTTGGCGCGAAGTTCCTGCTCGCCCTCGTGATCTTCTACTTCGCCAGTGCCCTCGTGGGCCGCGGGCAGGGCACGCAATGGATCCGCAACGCTCGGGCGACATGGCTCTCCGTCACCCTCGGTCTCGCCCTCGCCGTCGTCATGATCTCGGGCTGGATGCGTCAGCTGCACACGGGCCCGAACGAGGCCTTCGACGGCGGCGTGCAGATGGGGAGTGGGGCGGCCGACCGCGAGGAGTAGCATCACCCGCAGAGGAGTGACGGCGATGGACAAGAAAGACAAGAAGCGGATGGAGGTCTTGCAGCAAAAGATCGCCAAGCTGCAGCAGCTGCTCGCCGGTGCGAAGAAGCAGCCCGACGATCCCGCGGAAGTGCCACGGCTGGAGAAGGAACTCGCCGCCGCCCACACTGAACTCGCCGCGCTCAAGAAAGCCTGAGCGGGCCACGTGGGCGGATTCTTCTCCAAACTCTTCGGTTCCGATCGGGTGGACCTCTGGCGACGATTCGAGCGGCTGCAGGAGAGCAACTCCGGCACCATGTCCACCTTCTACAAGGTGCGGGACACGAAGACCGGGGCCGTGGCTGGGCTCAAGCTGATCGATCGCCACAAGCAGGATCCGGTGGAGGCCCGCTACAAGGGGCTCGGCAAGCCTTCCGAAGGGGAAATCGGCAGGCGGATCACCGGACCGAACGTCGTGCAGATTCTCGAATCGGGCGTCTCGACGACCGGCGACCCGTTCATCCTGCAGGAGTTCATCGAGGGCACGCTCCTGTATTCCCTCATCTCGGCGAAGAAGTCGTTCACGCCGGCGCAGCGAATCGACCTCGTGCGGCAGGCGGCCACCGCGATCGTCGCGGTGCATGCCGCCGGCTTCGTGCACCGCGACATCTGCCCGCGGAATTTTCTGCTGCGGCCCGACGGCCGGCTCATGCTCTTCGACTTCGGGCTCACGGTGCCGGACACGCCCGCGTTCCTCCGGCCGGGAAACCGGGTCGGCACGCCGAGCTACATGGCGCCGGAAGTGATCCGGCGGCGGCAGGCCGACCGGCGGATCGACGTCTTCTCGTTCGGCATGACAGCCTACGAGATCTGCACGCTCCAGCCCCCGTGGCCGCGGAGCGACAAGGCCCAGGCAGCCCTCGCCCACGACTCGCCGCCGGCCGACATCCGCATCCACTGGCCCGAGATTCCACCCCCGCTCGCCGATGCGATCATGGCCTGCCTCGCCGCCGACCCGGCCAGGCGGCCGCCCACGATGGACGCCTTCCTCAAACTCGTGGCGGCCGTGAAGGCCTGAAATGCAGCGGTCGCCGCCGGTCGCCCTTGATCCACCTTCGGTCGGTTCGTACCTTCCATGCTTCGCGAGCGGCCGCCTGGCCGCCGCCGTTTGACAGCGACGAGGACCGACTCCGATGACGATGGACAAGAGCCTGAGGGTTCGCAAGGGTTCGTCGAACGCCCGTGGCGTGCTCACCCGTGCCGAGCGGATCGCCAAGCTCAAGGAGCAGGAGGCCTGGAAGGACGGCCGCAGCCCGATCGGCCTGCCGAAGGTGCGGGTCCAGAAGACGGCCATGAAGAAAAAGAAGAAGGCCAAGGAAGAGGGCGCCGAGGGTGCCGCCGCTGCGAAGCCGGCCGCCGGTGCCGCCAAGAAGAAGTAGTCGACGGCGAGGGCGCATCCGGGCGCTTAACGCGACCTCGATGCGTTAAAGCCGGCTCGCAGGCGGCATGAGTTGCCTCGCTGGCGGCCGCACGCCACGCTCGGCATCCTCACGCCGACCTGCTCGCCTCCCGTCTTTTGACTGCGGTATCGCAGCTACAAGCCGCAGACGCGGCGGGCGGCGGCCTGCCCCGAGGCGATCACCTGCGGAATGCCCACGCCGGTGTAGGCGGCCCCGGCCAGTGCCAGCCCGGGAAGTTCTGCGGCTCGCGCCATGATGCGGTTGACCCGCTCCACGTGGCCCACGTGATACTGCGGCATCGCGGCATGCCAGCGGTCGATCTGCACGATCTGCGGGCTGCCCCGTGCTCCGAGCAGTTCGGCCACTTCCTTGCGGGCGACCGCCTCCAGCGCGGCGTCGTCGCGACCGACCACGTCGGGGTCGAGCGCGCCCCCGGCAAACACTCGCAGCAGCACGCAGCCCTCGGGGGCTCGGCCCGGATACTTCGAGCTCGAAAAGCTCACGGCCAGAATCCGCCGCCCGGCCCGTCGCGGAATCACCATGCCGGCGGCATCGAGCGGATGCGCGACGTCGGAGCGGGCGAAACCGAGCGAGATCACGGCGGAGCCCGCATACTCGATGCCGGCGAGTTCGGCAGCCAGGCTGCTGTCGGCGTTCGCCAGCAGGGCTGTGGCCACACGTGCGGGCACGGCGAGCACGACCGCATCCGCGTCGAGCGAACCCGGCTCGGCTCCTGCACCGGGCTGCGTCGCGATCCGCCAGCCGCCTACCGCCCGCCGTTCGACGGCAGCCGCAGTGGCATCGACGAAGTGCACGCCGCGGTCGCGGAGCCGCTCGGCGAGCCGCTCGGGCAGAGTCTGCATCCCGGAGGCGAGCGTGAGGAACTGGCCGTAGCGGGCGCCCGACGCGGCGGAGGCAGCGCTGGCCTGGGTGCGCCGCCGCTCACCAGCCCAAAGGCTGCCCTGCTCCCGCTCCATCGCCAGGAATTCGCCGCAGGCCGCGGCCATGCTCAGCCGCGCCGGATCGGCCGTCCAGATGCCGGCGGCCAGGGGCTGCACGAGCCGCTCGAAGGCCTCGCGGCCGAGACGGCGGACGACGAACGACTCGAGCGACTCGTCGGCCTGTGACTGCCGCGGTGGCACGAACCGCTCCGCGAGCAGCCGCAACCGGCCGACGGGCGAGAGCAGCGGCGTGGAGAGGATCGGGCCGACCTGCCCCGGCGCCAGGAGGCGAAAGCCGCGGGGCGCCGGCACGGCCCGTCCGTCGTGCCAGACGAGCGCCCGCCGCACCCGCGGATCGACGCCCACGAGTTGATCCTGGAGGCCGAGCCGCTCCACGAGCTGGAGGGCCTCGGGCCGCGCGGCGAGAAAGTTGTCGGCCGACCGCTCGATGAGCCAGCCGTCGCGGCGCACGGTCGAGAGCACGCCACCGACACGTCCCGCCGTCTCGACGAGCAGAATCTCGGGTGTCTGTCCGGCGGCCGAAGCACACGCGACCGCCTCCTCGGCAGCCGCCAGCCCGGCCATGCCGCCACCAATGACGACGATGCGATGCGGAAA
>JBILVW010000370.1:0-3275 GCA_044370205.1 Pirellulales bacterium
ATCGAGATCGATCCCGAACACCTGCGGGCCCGGGCGAGCCTCGGCTGCGTCCTGGCCGAGCTCGGCGAACACGAGCTGGCACTGGCGGCCCTCGAGGGTGTGCTGCGGCAGGAACCCGACTACGCCGACGCCCACTGGCATATCGCTGGCGTGCTCGCCGACATGGGCCGGGCCCGCGATGCCCGCCACCACCTCGCCACGTTCCTCACGCTCGCGCCGGAAAGCCCCTGGGCCGCCCTCGCCCGCCAGCGGCTCGGTCAGTAGGCGCCGCGGTGGGATCGCATCTGGCACATTTGGAACGTCGATTTGCCAAACCGGAAAAGGGAGGCGAGGGGGTCGGCAAACGCTCGAGGAGCATTGGGCCGCCGCGGCCCACCGCGACGAGACTTTTGCCGCCCCCGAGCCGGCGATTCATGTAAGTCGGATGCGATCTAGTAGGCGCCCCATGGGCCGCGGACGGCGTTCACGCCAAACTGCACCGTATCGCTCGGTTGGTTGGGCGTCGGCAGGAACCGACCGCCTCCTCCCGCCACCGCGCCCGGCCCCGGATACGGCCGCCGGTACTGATGGTAGATCGGCGCCACCCGCGAACTCGGCACGCCCCAGCCGTATTGCGTCTGGAACTCCGCGGTCGGCGGCACGACGAGCGCGATCGGGCGACCCTCGGCGGGATCGTACCAGGCACTGTGCCAGCTCTTCCCCTGACTCCGCAGGAAGTACCGCTTTTCGATCACGTCGTGATGGAGCCAGTGGCCGTCACACAGACCGTGGGCGCAGCAGTGCCCGCATCCGTGGCCGCCACAATGGCCACACCCATGATGGCCGCAATGGCGACCGCACCCGTGGGGAGCACAGCCGTGGTGCTTCACATGGCCACGTTGCGGCCCGCAGCCCGGCCCGGCACAGCCGGGCACGCCCTCGTAGCCGCCATACGCCACCGGCATGGGCCCGCCCGCTTCGACAGCCACGCCGCCCGACCAGGCGGCCAGAGCGACGATGAACGCCGCAGCCAGCCATCGGCTCCGATCACGAATCGTCTGCCACATCGGCATCGCGCTCCTCTCAATACCAGTAGGCATGCACATCGGTTCGCATTCCCGTCACACCAGCCGGACGGATGTACCGGCGGCGATGCTTGTAGAGAAACTCGTGCGGCATGAAGGGCGGGTAGGTGTTCCAGGTATGGCCCACCCGCGGCGGAACCGGCCGCGGCGAGACGTAGAGCTGGGCCCCCATGCCGGGATAGCCGCCCGCAGGCACCGGTGGCACATAGAAGTTGTAGAAGACGTCGGGCGTCGGCCCTTCGACGCCGCCGTCGATCGGGAGGGCACGGCATTCCGCCGCCACCATTCCGCCGGCCACCGCAGCAGCCACGGCCACCCGCCGCATCCAAGTGGAGCGAAGCATCCTACACCTCCCTGCGTCAATCGAGTGGCATCACGGTCATCCATGACCATGCCACAACGCTAGGGTCAATCGGCTGCCGACTCGGGACTCGCACAGTTCCTCCACGCGGGCTGGGCGGCCTCGACGCGACAGGCACACCTTCGCGCCGACCTCGGGTCTCGGCCATAGACCACTCCACCGCAGACTCCCGCCGACCGGCAAAGTTCGCCCCTCTTGCCAAGGCCGCGCGGGCCGATCACAGTCTGGAGACTCGAGCCCCCACGAATCCATGGCCAAAACCAAAAAACGCCCCGCCGCTGCCCGAAAGCCTGCCGCCTCCAAACCCGTAGACACGCAAGTGGTCCAGCCGGAGGCAAACGGCGACGCCACCGCCGCCACACAACCCGCCAAGCAGCCGGCAAAGCGGCGGGCCACCGCCCAGACCCTCGCCGCCGGACAGCGGGACATCTCCGTCAGCGAGTTCTTCGCTAAGAATCGCCACCTCCTCGGCTTCGATTCGCCCCGCAAGGCGTTGCTCACGAGTGTGAAGGAGGCGGTGGACAACTCCCTCGACGCCTGCGAGGAGGCGGGGATCCTGCCGGAGATCTGGGTGCGGATCGAACAAGTCGGCGAGAGTGGCACCCGCTACCGTATGAGCGTGCAGGACAACGGCCCCGGCATCGTCGCCAAACAGATCCCGCTCATCTTCGGCAAGCTGCTCTACGGCTCGAAGTTTCATCGCCTGCGGATGAGCCGTGGCCAGCAGGGCATCGGCATCTCGGCGGCTGGCATGTACGGCGTGCTCACCACCGGCAAGCCGGTGAAGATCATCTCCAAGATCGACGCCAAGCACCCGGCCCACTACTCCGAACTGCGGATCGACACGAAGACCAACCAGCCGGAGATCCTCAACGGCAAGGGGGATGGCGTCGATATCCCGTCCGGCAAGGGCGGTGCCGAGCTGATGAAGAAGCACTCGATCGAGTGGGTCGCGGAGAACGACAAGGGCGAGGCCATCGAGCACGGCACCCGCGTGACGATCGAGATGGAGGCCAAGTTCCAGCGGGGCCGTGGCAGCGTCGAGGAATACCTCGAGCAGACGGCGATCTCGAATCCCCATGCCCGGCTCCACTTCCAGGGCCCCGACGGCCCCGAGCGGATTCTCGAGCGTTCGAGCGAGGACCTGCCGCCGGAGCCGAAGGAGATCAAGCCGCATCCCTACGGCGTCGAGCTCGGCCGGCTCGTGACGATGCTGCAGGAGCATCCCAAGCTCACGCTCGCCCAGTTCCTCACCCAGTCGTTCTCCCGCGTGTCGCACGGCACGGCGAAAAAGATCTGCGACACGGCCAAGCTCTCCACCCGCGTCACGACCGGCAAGCTCGGCCGCGGCGAGGCCGACGCCCTCTTCAAGGCGATTCAGGAGACGAAGATTCCGCCGCCGGCCACCGACTGCGTGGTGCCCATCGGGGAGCAGCGACTGCTGGCCGGGATCCGGCAGGTCGTGCCCGGCGAGTTCTTCACGGCCGCCACCCGCCCCCCGTCGGTGTATCGCGGCAATCCATTCGTGATCGAGGCATCGCTCGCCTACGGCGGCGGCGTGGCCGCCCAGAAGATCAGCCGCGAGGCGCTCGGCGAACTCGCCGGCGAGAGCGACGCCCGGAGCCTGCGGCAGTTCCTCACGAGCACCTTCTCCGGGCTCGGCGGCGAGGCAGCCGACAAGATCCTCGCCGAGGCGCAGCTCGCCCCGCGGCAGAGTCCCTCCAAGCTCAAGAAGCCGCAGCTCGACGCCCTCCACGGGGCCATGCAGCACGTGAACGCGGACGAGGGGCAGAGCATGAACGTGCTGCGGTATGCAAATCGCGTGCCGCTGCAGTTCCAGCCCGCGGCCT
>JBILVW010000372.1:0-3265 GCA_044370205.1 Pirellulales bacterium
GGGCTTCGCCGGCGGGCTCGCCCCCACGCTCGCCCGCGGCAGCGTGATCCGCGCCGCGCGGGTCATCCGCCCGGACGGCACCGCCGCACGGCCCCTGGCCTCCGCCGTCTCAGTGGCGGGCCACCCCCTCTCGCTCGTCACGACCGACCGGATCATCACGACTCCCGCCGAAAAAGAGAGCCTGCGTGCCGCGTGTGCCGCCGACGCCGTCGACATGGAGACGTTCGCCGTGGCGGACGCCGCGGCCACCGCAGATCTGCCCTGCGCGTCGGTCCGCGTGATCTCCGACGGCGCGAGCCAGACACTGCCCCGCGAGGTGGCGACGCTCGCCCGGCCGCAATCTTCGATGCGGCGACTCGGCGCCGCCCTCGGCGCCATCGGCCGCCGCCCCCGCGCCGCGTTCGATCTCTGGGGCCTCTACGAGAACGCCGTCATCGACGGCCGCACGCTCGCCGCAGCCCTCGCCGATCTCTGCAGCACGCTGCCGGCTACCGATTGACGAGCAGCCGCACGAGCGGATTCTTCGCGAGGTCGGGGGCGAGCCCGGGGCAGGGCATGCCGAGCTGGTGGGCGGCGGCTTCCGCGGCGAGCCGGCCGCTCCGCACCGCGCCCTCCATCGTCGATGGCCAGCCCGTAGCCGTCCAATCGCCGGCCAGAAACAGATTGGGAACTCGCGTGCGGGCCGGCGGCCGCACCGCCTCGACGCCCGGCCGCACCGAGAGCACGGCCGTGGGGTCGGTCACGATCCGGGCATCGCGGAGGCCCGCATCGCGGGCCTGCGGAAAGACGCCGCGGACTTCGGCGACGACGGCCTCCAGCAGCCGCTCACGATCGCCCCCGAGGAGCCCGCGGGATGCGCTGATCACCACCTGGCAGTGGCCGCCATCGCCGGTCGCCTCGCCGCGAAACACCCACTGCGACACGCGGCCCACGAGCACGGCATGCGGCAGATCGACGACGTCGCGGTCGAACCAGAGATGCACGGCCGTGATCGGCGATCCCGCAAGCCGGTCGTCGGCCGCGGGCACGATGTCGGGTAGGAGCTTGGCCGCCTGCCGCCAGGGGAGGGCGATGATCGCCGCGTCGCAGGCGTGCACGGCGTCGCCGATCACCACGCCCTCCACCAAACCGGCCGGCGAACGCCGCACCGCCGACACCGCCGCGCCGGTCGCGATCGTCACGCCGCGGTCTTCGAGCCAGCGGGTGAGCCGCACGCCGAAGAGCTCCCCGAGCGGCGCGGTGGGCACCCACAGATCGGCCGCCTCGACGTGGGCCAGGAAGCCATCGACTGCCACCTTCCGCGCGGCCGACACGCTCACGAGGTCGATCGATTCGCCCAGCGCGCTTTCGAGCACCGGCTGCCAGAAGAGACGGATCACCGATTCGGGCTGATTGATCGACTCGAGCCAGGCGAGCGCCGTCGGCTCGGGGCCTGGCGACCGCCGCAGACGGGCGAGCCTGAGCATGCCCACCGCGAGCGCCGTTTTCTCACGCCACGAAAAATGCCGCATGCCGAACACCAGCGGCGTCAGATGCAGCGGCGCCGGCAGAAGTCGGCTGGGCGTGCAGGCGGCACGGTCCCCCTCGGGGCCGATGAAAAAGAGCGTGCGGTCGCGGCGGAGGGCATCGGCCAGGCCGGCGCGGCGGCAGAGGTCGAGGAAGTTCGTGCAGCAACCCATGGCCACGTGCTGGCAGGCATCGACGAGCCCGCCGGCGACGGGATCCTCGAACGAGGCGGCGCGGCCCCCGCACCGCCGGCGGGCCTCGAAGAGCGTCACCCGCACGCCTGCATCGACCAGCCCCGCGGCCGCGGCCAGCCCCGCGAGGCCGCCCCCGACGATCGCGACGTGGGGCTTCGATTCGCTGCGGGACGCGTTCATGACGAGCGCCGCCTCATGACTCGCGGCCCGAGGCAGAGCGTCGTGACCGCCGACGCCATGACCCACGAACGGGACGGCCGCACCCGCTCCGCGAAGATCGCCGTACCGGCGCGGCGAACCGCCCCGAAGAGCGACCGGTAGACCCCGAACATCGCACGAAACACGGTTCGGCCGTCGGTGGAAAGCAGATCGTCAAGGGCCGCTGCCCGCTCGTAGCAGGCCGCCGCGCGTTCCATCTGCAGGGTGGCGAGCCGGGCGAACGGCTCGCCGATGCGGCCGGCCCGGAGATCCTCGGCCGTGCAGCCGCAGGCCTGCATGTCGGCGGCAGGCAGGTAGATCCGGCCGCGGCCGAGATCCTCGGGGATGTCGCGGAGAATGTTCGTGAGCTGAAAGGCCAGGCCGCACTGGTGGCCGGCGTCGACTGCGGCAGCCGAGCGGTAGCCCCAGATGTGGATCGCTGCGAGGCCCACGGCGCTGGCCACCCGTCGGCAATACTCCTCGAGCTGTGGAAACGTGTCGTAGGTCGTGCGATCGAGATCCATCCGCACACCGTCAAGGATGTCACGGACGTAATCCACCGGAATGGCGAACCGCCGCACGGTGTCGGCGAGCGCCCGGAGCACCGGCGACCGCGGCTCGTCACCGCCGAGCGCGGCCTCCACGTCGGCCTGAAAGGCGTCGAGCGACAGCCTCGCTGCAGCCGGATCGACAGCCTCGTCGACGATGTCGTCGGCCTGTCGGCAAAAGGCGTAGAGCGCGGTGGTGCCCCGCCGCTTGGCCTCGGGCAGCAGCCTGATCGGCAGGGCGAAGCTGGAGCCGGATCGCAGCAGCACCTCGGCGCAAGCGGCGTGGTCGGCGGCGAGCGAGGTCATCGCGATCCCTCGGGATGCGGCCCATGAAGCCCCAATCGCGTGGCCTGCAAGCCAAGCCAGGCCCGGGCCGCGAGGGCGAGCTTCGTGGCCTTGCCCACGACCGGCCGTCGGGCGAGCGTGTCATACCCGTGCCGTTCGATGGCACCCGCAATGGCACGGCCGCCGCCGATGAACATCCCGATCGCCGGCCGCAGGGCAGGGGGTGCCAGGTTCGCGAGCGGAGCCCCGCGGTCAAAACACCCGCGGGCCCAGGCCACTTCCTCCGCCACCAGGCTTCGCAGGGCCGGCGAGGCGGAGTGCTCGTCGAGCATTGCCTCGTCGACGCCATGCCGCCGCATGTCTTCGGCCGGCAGATAGACGCGGCCGGCGAGCCGATCCCGCTTCAGATCCTGCCAGAAATTGACGAGCTGAAGGCCGGTGCAGATCGCATCGGAAAGCTCGAGCAGTTTCGGATCACGACAGCCCTCGAGTCCGAGCACGATCCGCCCCACGGGATCCGCGGACCGCCGACAG
>JBILVW010000373.1:0-3254 GCA_044370205.1 Pirellulales bacterium
GCAGTGAGCGGAGGACAGGATGTCCGCAGCGAACGTCCGCCGAAAGGGTACAGGCAGCCCCGGGCCGGGTTGGGCGAGTGAACGCCTCAGGACTTCGCGTATTTCGCCGCCATGTCGGCGAGGGTGATGCACTTCACCTTGCCGGCGTTGCCGGCCTGGCCAAATTGCACCATGCGCTCGGCGCAGACTTTCTTCATCGCCTCACGCGAGGGCTTGAGGTAGTCCCGCGGGTCGAACTTCTCGGGCGTCTCGGCGAGCACCTTGCGGATCGCGCCGGTGATCGCCATGCGGCAGTCGGTGTCGACGTTGATCTTGCGGACGCCGTGCTTGATGCCCTTCTGGATCTCCTCGACGGGCACGCCCCAGGTCTGCGGCATCTTGCCGCCGTACTTGTTGATGATGTCCTGAAGTTCCTGCGGCACGCTCGACGAGCCGTGCATCACGAGGTGGCAGTTGGGGAGCTTGGCGTGGATCTCCTCGATCCGCTTCATGGCGAGCACGTCGCCGTCGGGCTTGCGGGTGAACTTGTAGGCGCCGTGGCTCGTGCCGATCGCGACGGCGAGCGCGTCGACGCCCGTGGCCGCCACGAAGCGGGCCGCCTCGTCGGGATCGGTGAGGAGCTGGTCGTGGGAGAGCTTCCCGGTGGCGCCATGGCCGTCCTCGGCCTCCCCTTCGCCGCTTTCGAGCGAGCCGAGGCAGCCGAGTTCGCCCTCCACCGACACGCCCTGCCGGTGGGCGAGCTTCACGACCTCGGCCGTGACCTTCACGTTGTAGTCGAAGTCGGCCGGCGACTTGCCGTCTTCCTTGAGCGAGCCGTCCATCATCACGCTCGTGAAGCCATGGTCGATCGCGCTCTGGCAGGTGGCCGGCGAGTTGCCGTGATCCTGGTGCATCGCGATCGGGATCGCCGGATAGAGCTCGGCGGCGGCGAGCATCAGGTGGCGGAGGTAGTTGTCCTGCGAGTAGCCGCGGGCGCCCCGGGAGGCCTGCACGATCACGGGCGAGTCGGTCTCCTTGGCCGCCTCCATGATCGACTGGATCTGCTCCATGTTGTTGACGTTGAAGGCGGCGAGGCCGTAGCCGTGTTCGGCGGCGTGGTCGAGCAGGATCCGCATGGGCACGAGAGGCATCGCAGGGTCTCCAAAAAGGCGGGAGGGGCGGGGGCCGCGTTCGGCGTCGGCGGGCCGAGCATACGGAAAAAACCGGCGTGGTAGAATCCCCTCACCCGCCTGGCAGAACTCCGGACGCCCCGGTTCATGGATCTTCGCCCCGTCACCGACCCGCTCCGCAGCTTTCTGTACGTGGCGGGGGGCTGGACCTGCCTGGGGCTGGCGATGATCGGCGCGGTGCTGCCGCTGCTGCCGACGACGCCGTTTCTGCTGCTGGCCAGCTGGTGCTTCTACCGCGGCTCGCCCCGGATCCACGCCTGGCTGCATCGCTCGCAGTGGTTCGGCCCCACCCTCGACGACTGGCACCATTACCACGGCATCCGGCGCGGCCTGAAGCACCGCGCGATCATCATGGTCGTGGCGGTCGTGGCCATCAGCCTCTTCTACAGCTCGCTGCCCTGGTGGCTGCGGTACGTGGTGCTCGGCCTCGTGGCCGTGGGCCTCTACACGATCTGGACGGTGCCGACGCTGCCCGACGATGCCCCGAAGCCGCCCCGCACGCTGGCGGAGTGAGCGGCCTCACTCCAGCTGGGCGTCGGGCTCGGGGAGCCAGCGGGTGAGGATCGCGCCCAGGAGGGCGTAGCCGCCGGCGACGCACGCGCCCACGACGGCGATCCGCAGCGGGTCCGGCGGCGTGGCTGCCGAGAACGTGAGCGTGAGCCAGGCGGCCGCCGTACCGAGCACGCGGCCGCCGATGTTGGCCGCGAAGCTCTCGCCGGTGCCACGCAGATGCGTCGGGAACACGTGCGGAATGTAGTTGCCCCAGAAGCTGAACTGGGCCACCGTGAGCAGGCCCGCCAGAAAGATGCCGGCTTTGATCCAGGGGAGCGAATCGGCATTCGTGAGCTGCGTGGAGATCCACCAGAAGAGCGCCGGCACGACCACGAGCGCCGGGATCTGGAAGATCCGCAGCAGCAGCCGCCGCGACAGGATTCGCACGGCGGCGAAGGCCAAGAGCACGCGGCCCACCAGGCCTCCCACCTCCTGGAAGATCGTCACCTGGGCGACCGCCTCGTCGGTGGCATTGCCCGCGATGCCCTTCAGCCGTGCAGGCGACGGCGCCGGCTTGCCCGCCTTCTCGGACGCGGCGACCGCCTCGTCCTGCGCCGCCTTCGCCGTGGCGAGGATCGCGGCATGCCCCTTCGGGCCGCCGAGGATCTGCGGCAACTGCTGGATCGCGCCGAAGGCGATCCCGTAGCTGGCCGCGAACACGAGCGTGGTCACGACCGTCGTCCGCACGAGCGCCGGGCTGAACAGCTCGCGAAGGCTCGGCCGCCGGAGCGTGCCGGCCCGCTTCTTCTCCGCCCACACCGGGCTCTCCGGCAGGAACGGCCGAATGAGGATCAAGGGCAGCGCGGGGATCACGCCGGAGATGAGCGTGTATCGCCAGGCCTCGTGGCCGTCATGGATCGCCGGCAGAAAATCGGCGAACCGCGCGGCCAGCACGTTGGCCATGCCCACGAGCAGCCCGCCGAGCGACGAGAAGGCCTGCGTCCAGCCGAGCACCCGCTCCCGCTGCTCCCGATTCGGAAACAGTTCCGCGAGCCAGGCCACGGCCGCCACGAACTCGACGCAGACGCCGATGAACACGAGGCAGCGAAAGAAGAGCAGCTGCGGCAGCGATGTGGCGAAGCCGGCCGCCAGCGCCGCGAAAGCGTAGAGCAGGATGCTGAACGTGAGCACCCGCCGCCGGCCGAGCAGGTCGGTGAGATAGCCGCCGACGAGACCGAACACGCCGCCGGCGATCGCGGGCACGAAGAACAGGGCCCGCGCCCACTGCGCATAGGCGGGGGAGCCGGGCACGAGCAGCGGCGTGCCCTCGGCCGTCATGCCGCCGAGCGACGCCAGGGCCGGCTTGATGATCAGCGGCAGCATCAGGAGTTCGTAGATGTCGAACGCGAACCCGATCGCCGCGATCGCGCACACGAGCCAGCCGGTGAATGACAGCCGGCCTGCGGCGGTCATGCCGCCGTTCGATGACGAACCCATGAGAGCGACTCCGTAAAGAAAGCGTGCCGGTCAGGCCGCACAGCCTACCGGCACGGAGAGCCGCGCTCGAAGGAGAGTCGCAATCCCCGGCTCGCA
>JBILVW010000374.1:0-3230 GCA_044370205.1 Pirellulales bacterium
GGCGACGAGCGACCGTTCGAAGCTGGCCTACGGCGTGTCGATCACCGACGGCTGCATCGGGTGGAGCGAGACCGAAGAGTTGCTCCTCGAAGCCCACGCGCAGCTGGGATAAACGACCCCAGGCGCGAGCCGGGGGATCGACGCGAAATTCGCATACACTTCCCCGCATGTCATCTCCCGCCCTCATCGTGATCCCCGCGCGGCTGTCGAGCACGCGGCTCCCACGCAAGATGCTGCTCGCCGAGACGGGCCGGCCACTCATCGAACACACCTGGCGGGCCGCCGGCCGCTCGCGGCGGGCCTCCCGCGTCGTGGTGGCCACCGACAGCGACGAGATCGCCGCGGCCGTTCGCGGCTTCGGTGGCGACGCGATCATGACCTCGCCCGAGGCCCCGAGCGGCACGGCCCGCATCGTCGAGGCCCTGCCGCATCTCGCCGATGCCTCGGTGATCGTCAACGTGCAGGGAGACGAGCCCGAGATCGCGGCCGACGCGATCGACGCAGCCATCGACCTGCTCGATCGCTGCCCCGAAGCGGGCATCGCCACGCTCGTCACGCCGCTCCGCAAGGCCGATGACCTCCACGATCCAGCCGCCGTGAAGGCGGTGCTCACGCCCTGGCGTCGCGAGCCGGCCGAGGAAGACACCGTCGGCCCGATCGTGGCCGGCGCCTGGCGGGCCATCTATTTCAGCCGCGCCCCGGTGCCGGCCGCCCGCGACTGGTCCGACGCACTGCTCGCCGCGGAGTCGCCGCTCTACTGGCAGCACGTCGGGCTCTACGCCTACCGACGGAGCACGCTCGAAGCCTGGAGCACGCTGCCCGAGTCGCGGCTGGCGGTTCACGAGAGCCTCGAACAGCTGCGAGCCATCGAGGCCGGCATCCCGATCGCGGCGGCGGCGATCTCCCACGCGGCCCGCGGCATCGACACGCCCAAGGATTACGCCGCGTTCGTGGAACGCGAGCGGTCGCGGGGATAGCGTCGCCTCATCGCCACCGCGATCGGTGTCGGGTACACTTCCGCGTTCACCGCACCTGGAATCCGCACCGCCCACCACCCATCATGTTCGACTGGATTGAGCGGGGTTCCTACCTCGGCATCGTGGTTTTCCTGGCACTCACCGGTATCGGGCTGCCGATCCCCGAGGAGGTGCCGATCGTCGCGGCCGGGGTCGCCAGCCGGGCCCAGGCGCTCCACTGGTATTACGCCCTGCCGGCCTGCCTCGTCGGGGCGCTGCTCGGCGACAGCCTGATGTATGCGATCGGGCGATACTTCGGAGCGACGGTGCTCAAGGAGCATCCCTGGTGGTCGGGCTTCCTCACGGCCGAGCGGGAGAAGACGATCGAGACCCTCATCAACAAACACGGCATCAAGGCCTTCTTCGTGGCCCGATTCCTCGTCGGGCTGCGCAGCCCCTTCTATCTCACGGCGGGCATCCTGCGGGTGAAGTACCGCTGGTTTCTGTTCGCCGACTTCATCTGCGCGTCGGTCGTGATCGGCGGCTTCTTCGGGCTCGCCTATCTCTTCGGCGACCGGATCACGGGGCTCATCCAGTCGGTGGAACGCGGGTTCACGGTGATCGCGATTCTCGTGGCGCTCGTGGCCCTGGCCGTGATCGCGTTCTTTTCGTTCCGCAAGCGGCGAATCCGGATGCTCGACCAGGATCCCGACGCCCTCTTCGAGAATCGCGAGATTCTGCTCGGCCCCGCCGCCGACCGGATCGCCGACGCGGTGAACCTCGGCGACGTGAACAGCGACGACGAGACGAAGTAGCGGGCGACGCGGTCCCGTCGAGTGAACGTGATGTGGGCGTCGGCATCCCCCGGCTTGCGCCTGGGGGCTTGTATTGGGAGTGGCCGCACGGCGCGCTGGTTTTATAAAAGCCCGCGCACGGCGCGCTGGTTTTATAAAAGCCCCCATGCGCAAGCATGGGGGATCCTGTCACGTCGCCGGCTCGAGCGCGGTGAGATCCATGCCCAGCCGCTTGAGCTTCTTGTAGAGCGTGGTGCGGTTGATGCCGAGCGCCTTCGCCGCGGCGTCGCGACGCCAGCCCGACTTCTCCAGCGCGTCGATGATCAGCTGCCGCTCCGGGGCGGCGAGCGCCCGCTTGAGCGGGGCGGCATCGGTGGTCGCACCACGGGCGTGGGCGGCCGCCACGGCCGGTGGCAGGTCGGCGAGCTCCACGAGCGGCCCGCGGCCGAGAAACACGCCGCGGTCCACCGCATGCTCGAGCTCACGAACGTTGCCGGGCCACCCATGCCGCTCGAGCGCCTCGGCCGCCTCGGCCGTGAAGCCCTCGACGGTGCGGCCCACCTTCGCCGCAGCCCGGGCGAGGAAGTGGGCGGCGAGCGCCGGGATGTCGGCCACGCGGTCGCGAAGCGGCGGCATTTCCACCGTGACCACGTTGATCCGCCAGAAGAGGTCGGACCGGAAGGATCCCGCCGCCACGAGCCGCTCGAGGTCGTCGTTGGTCGCGAGCACCACGCGGCAGTCGACCGTGTGGGTCTGCGTGCCCCCCACCGGCTCGAATTGCATCTCCTGCAGCACCCGCAGCAGCTTCACCTGCAGGGCGGGCGAGGCGGTGGCGATCTCGTCGAGGAACAGCGTGCCGCCGTCGGCCTGGAGAAACCGGCCGCTGCGGTCGGCCGTGGCGCCGGTGAACGCGCCGGCGACGTGGCCAAAGAGTTCGCTCTCGAGCAGCGATTCGCTCAGGCTGCCGCAGGCCACCTCGACGAACCGGCCTGTGCGGCCGCTCCGCTCGTGGATGAGCCGAGCCAGGAGCGACTTGCCGGTGCCGCTTTCGCCCGTGACCATCACCGTGGCCGGTGTCGTCGCGATGCGATCGACCACGTCGAGCACCCGCCGGATCGTGGGATGCGACCCGAGCACGGGGCAGTCGCCGCGCCGGTCAGCCCGGGCGGCGACCGCAGCGACCGCCGCATCGAGGGCGGCGAGCAGGTCGGCGTCGGCGGCCGGCTGCGGCACGACGGCGTCGGGGCGGAGGGGCGAGAGCATGGCCGTGGCGTCGCTGCCGGACGGCACGAGGGCCACGATCGCGGCGACGGCCTGGGCGGCACGCACGGCGGCGGCGATGCGTTGGGCCCCGTGATCCGGCAGGAGGGCATCGACGAAGCAGAGGTCGCAGGGGCCGCGGCCGAGGGCCTGGACGGCTTCGGCGGCGCTGCCCGCGGCTGAGGCGTGGTGCCCGAGGCTGCAGAGCCACTGTGCGAGC
>JBILVW010000375.1:0-3229 GCA_044370205.1 Pirellulales bacterium
GAACACCGTCTGGAAGCGGCTTGCGGCCGACCTGCCGATTCGCTGGGAAGGGGATGCGCTCGTGGTGGGATCGGCCCCGGCCGCCCGTTCGTTCGACGCGGCCTCTCACGCGCCGATCATGATCTATCCGAATCCGCTCGCCCCCGACCGCTACGTCGTGACCAACAGCTCGTTCACCTTCCGGGAGTACGCCTACCTCAACAACGCCCGGCAGGTGCCGATGCTGCCCGACTGGGCGATCATCGACGTGCGACAACAGCCCGACTCGGTGCGACCGGGCCGGATCGCCGCCGCCGACTTCTTCGGGGAACGCTGGGAAGTGCGGCCGCCCAGGTGACCCCTCCCCGGTTTTTGTACCAGTGCTCATGAGAGAGCTGGGGAACAGTCCGCGTGAAGCGAGGCCGCCCTCAAAGCGATCGTCCGGGGGCCCCGCGATCGCGGGAAGACAGATCCCGCCGAACTCATCCGCATCGCCATGAAAGTGCATGACGGGCACGGGCCGGCCGGGGTGGCACTCCTTCGTGCCCATCGGCCCGCTGACCGGGGCGATCGCGGCGATGCGATCCGACAACTCTGACGCGAGCCGGTAACTCATCATCGCCCCGTTCGACATGCCGGTCGCGAACACTCTGCGCTGATCGACATTCACCACTTCAGCAACATCGTCGAGCAGCGCCCGGGTAAAGGCCACGTCATCGACATTTTCCGCTGCGGCATGGCCGCAGCAATTGCCGGCATTGAAAGTCAGCAGTCGATGGAGTCGGCCGCTCCCGGCGGGATACACGACGACGAACCCGGCATGATCGGCTTTTTCGTTGAGTCCGCTGAAGACAACCATGTTGTCGGCGTTTGCGGCTCCGCCGTGGAAAGCCAGCACCACCGGCGTGGCCGTGGCGGGGTCGTACCGAGGAGGTACATGCACCAGGTAGCTCCGGCGCACGCCCTTCACTTCGACGGTGCGCGAATGATCACCCGACCGCAAGCCTGCGTCGCCAACGGCCATGAGCGCTACGACCAGGGTGAAAAAGCTCGTCTGCGGGAACCTCATGGGCTGCCGAACGCTGAAGCTTATCAGCGGCGGACCACGAGCGCTGGGTGACCGCTGGATTTCATCCGCTGTCTGATCCAGCGATTGATTAGGCCGAAAGCTTCGCGAACGCTCGCAGGGCGGCCCGTGACGGCCAAAAACCCGCCTACCGCTTCGACAGCGAGTCGCGGATCTCCCGCAGCAGGAGGACATCTTCCGGCGTTGCCGGGGCTTCCTCGGCCTTCTTCTCCTCGAACTTCGCCTTCGCGGTGTTCATGAGCTTGATGACCAGGAACAGCGCGGCGGCCACGAGCAGGAAATCGACCACCGACTGGATGAACGGCCCGTAGTTGAGGATCGGATAATCCTGGAACACGAGCACCTCTTTGCCGTCCTCGAGCACCTTCGTGCCGTCGGCATTCAGCTTCGGGGCGTTGGTGCGAATCCGGTAGGCCAGGTCGCTGAAGTTCACGCCGTAGCGGCTCGTGAGCAGGTTGAGCGGCGGCATGATGATGTTCGACACGAGCGACCCGATGATCTTGCCGAACGCGGCCCCGATCACCACGCCGACGGCGAGGTCGATCACGTTGCCCTTCATCGCGAACTCGCGGAATTCCTTGAGCAGTCCCATGTGGATGTTCTCCTGGTGGTGTCGATGTGCGAGAGCCCGGGGCGGCCCCGGGGACGCGGAGTGTAGCGTCGGACGTGCCGGGTGCGGAAGCGTCCGAGGCCTTGACCGGGAAGGTCGAGTGATATACAAAAGATCAGACGCTCCTCCCTTCTGCTCGCGAGACTCACGCCCGATGGCCACCGTGCTCGTCGAAGACCAGTGCCTGATTCCGGGCGATCTCGCCACGCTCGCCGCCTTTCGTCGCTGGGCGGTGTCGGAGGAGTTCCCGCCGACGGGACGGATCGACTGGGTCGCATCCCACATCGAGGTCGACATGTCACCGGAAGACATCTTCACCCACGGCACGCTCAAGACGGAGATCGTCCGTGTGCTTGGAACCCTCGCCAAGGGTCGCGGCATCCACCTCTTCACAGGCGAGACGCGGGTTTCCTCGGTCGCCGGCGATCTGTCGGTGGAGCCGGATGTCGTGGCCGTCTCCGATGCCGCCATCGACGCCGGCCGAGTGCGGCTGGTGCCAGCCTCCGGGGGCAGGCCCGACCGGTTCACCGAGCTGGAGGGCACCCCTGATCTCGTGGTCGAGATCGTCAGCGACGCCTCGGTAAAGAAAGACACGCAGCGGCTACCGGCGTCCTACCATGCGGCCGGCATCCCTGAATTCTGGCTGATCGACGCCCGCGGCCCAGAGGTCCGCTTCACGATCCACCGCTGGGAGCCGACGGGCTACGTGGCCTCCCTCACGGCCGACGGCCGCGGCTTTTCGACGGTGTTCGGCTGCGGATTCACGCTCGTCCGCAACCGCAATCCCAGCGGCCGGTTCGTCTACGACCTCGCCGCGGGCTGACCTTGCCCCGGATGGGCAAACGGCGGTATTTCTTCGGCCGGTCCGCAGCCTGCCCATGCCATCCCCGCCTTGGCTCTCTCGGAGTGCCCTACCGATGCCGCATGCCCGCGCTCGTGCGTTCGCCTTTCTCCTCGTCTGCGTAACAGCCTGGAGCCTGGCCGCGCCGGCCCGTGCCGCGGGCCCGTTCGATCCTCGGGAGATCGACGTCGCCCGCCGCAACGTGGCCGACGAACTGGTCGAGGCCACCCGCGACAACCAAATCGAACGGGGCACGAAGCGGCCGGTGCTCGACGGGCTCGGCTGGGTGTTCGGCATCCCCGGGAAACTCATCCTCTGGGATCGGCGGGTCGACAACCATGCCGTATCGATCCGCACCGAGGAGGCCATCCGCACCTATCTCGCCGACAACGAGCTCGACCACGTGAAGGTGCGGATCAATCAATACGCACCGCTCGACGACTGGCGGCGGCTGCGGAAGAACAAGACCGTGGGCTGGGGATACCGCTACACGATTGGCGCCCTCTCGGTGGCTGGCGAGGCTCTGTTCCCGGGCCGGCTCTTCGGGGGCGACCGCTACAACCCGTGGACGGCCACGGTGCACCTCTACAGCGACGTGCCGGCGATCGCCCTCCACGAGGGGGCTCACGCCAAGGACTTCACCCGCCGCGACTGGCCGGGCAGCTATGCGTTCGTGACCGCTCTCCCCTTCGGCGATCTCTGGCCCGAGGCG
>JBILVW010000376.1:0-3222 GCA_044370205.1 Pirellulales bacterium
CTCACGGGGCTCTTCATCGGCATGGTGCTCGCCGTGCAAAGCTACGCCCAGTTCAAGGCCCTCGGCCTCGAAACGCGGCTCGGCTCCGTGATCAACCTCTCGCTCGTCCGCGAGCTCGGGCCCGTGCTCGCGGCCACGATGCTCGCTGGCCGCGTCGGCAGCGCCATGGCCGCCGAGCTCGGCACGATGCGGGTGACCGAACAGATCGACGCGCTCGAGAGCATGGGGGCCAACCCGATCTACTACCTCGTCGTGCCGCGGTTTCTCGGCTGCCTCGTACTCATCCCGTCGCTCACGGTGATGGCCGACTTCATGGGCGTGCTCGGAGGCTACCTCTACTCCCACGTGCTGCTCGGCATCGACTACCACCACTACTGGGAAAACTCCCGGGCCTACGTCGATGCCTTCGACTTCCTGATGGGCCTCTTCAAGAGCTTCTTCTTCGGCGCGGCGATCGCGCTGGTGAGCTGCCACCATGGTTTCCACTGCAGCCCGGGCGCCGAGGGCGTCGGTCGCGCTGCGACCAACGCCTTCGTTCACTCGTTCGTGCTGATCCTCGTGCTCGACCTGTTCCTCGGCATCGGGCTCAACAACGTACACGACTTCTTCCGTCCGGAAGGCCCCCGCAAGCTCCTGTAAGCGTTCAACCATGCCCGCCGTCGCCACCGCCACATCCCGAGCCAGCGCCGAGGCCGACCCGCCCGTTCTGCGGATCGACGGGCTCGGCGTGCGGTTCGGCAGCCAGCAGGTGCTCCGCGACATCTCGCTCGAGCTGCCGGCCGGTCAGACGCTGGTCGTCCTCGGCGAGAGTGGCTGCGGCAAGACGGTGCTGCTCAAGACGATGATCGGCCTGGTACGGCCCACTGCGGGCGACGTCGCCTTCGAGGGGCGTTCGCTGGCACGCATGAATGACCGCCAGCTCGCCCACCTCCGCACGAAGTACGGCTTCGTATTCCAGGGGGCCGCTCTCTTCGACAGCTACACGATCGCCGACAACGTCGCCTTCCCGCTACGGGAACACACGCGGCTCTCCGAGCGGGAGGTCACGGAGATCGTAGGCACGCTGGTCGACGAGGTGGGCCTGCCGCGGTCGGTGCTCGCCAAGAAGCCCGTGCAGCTCTCGGGGGGCATGCGGAAGCGGGCGGGACTCGCCCGGGCTCTCGCACTTGACCCGCAACTCGTGCTCTACGACGAGCCGACCACCGGACTCGACCCGATCATGACCGACGTGATCAACGAGCTGATCCTGAGCGTGCGATCGCGGCCGCGGGTGACGAGCGTGGTCGTGACGCACGACATGTCCACGGCCCGCAAGGTGGCTGACCGGATCATCATGCTCTACCCGCTCTTCCGGCTGCGGCCCGACGAGCCGCAGATCGTATTCGACGGCACGCCCGCCGAGCTCGACCGCAGCCGCGACCAGCGGGTCCGCCAGTTCATCGAAGGGCGGGCCGGCAACCGGCTGACGGAACTCTTGGAGGAGCAAGGCCTGGCCACCCGCGGAAACGACGAGGCAGATGAGGAGGACGAGACATGAACGACCGCATGATGCAGTTCCGAGTGGGCGTGGTGGTGCTGGCGACGGCCATCATCGCCGGCATCCTGATCGTGCTGTTCGGCGACCTGCCCTCGCTCGTGCAGGCCACCTACCCGCTCAAGATGAGCTTCGCCGACGCCCGCGGCGTGTCGAACGGCACGCCCGTGCGGAAAAACGGCATCCTCGTGGGCCGCGTGGCCGACGTCGAGCTCGACGAGAAGGGGGGCGTGAGCGTCGTGGCCGACATTGACTCCTACGTGCCGATCTACAAGGACGAGCAGCCGCGGATCGCCACCACGCTGCTCGGCGATGCCGAGATCCAGCTCGTGCCTGGGCGGATCGTGCCGCCGCGGCAGCGGATCGCCCCGAATGAGGCTCTGCAGGGAGCCGTTTCCCGGGATCCGTTCGAAGCATTTGCCACGCTCGAGCCGAAGCTCGGCACCGCCCTGGAGTCGCTCACGGAGGCGAGTGAATCAGTGGCGAAGCTCTCGGCCAATCTCGACCGGCTCCTGCTCGGCGAGGACGACACCTTCTCAAAGATGGTGCAGAAGACCGAGAAGGCACTCGATGCCTTCAGCCTGGCGATGGACAACATCAACGACGTGATGGGCGACGCCAACGCCCGGGCCAACCTCAAGCAGACACTCAACGGCCTGCCGGAGGTGATAAACGACCTCCGCACCACCGTGCAGGGCATCGGCACGACGGTCGATACGGCCGACCGCAACCTGCGGAATCTCGAGGGCCTCACCCGGCCGCTCGGCGAGCGGGGCGAGGGGATGGTGGCCCAGGTCGACAAGACGATCGGCCGACTCGACGAGACGCTCCAGCAGGCCGTCTTGTTCACCCGCGCGCTCAACGAGTCGGAGGGCACGCTCGGCAAGCTCGTCCGCGACCCGAAGGTCTACGACGACCTGGCCCAGGCGGCGGCCAACGTGAACAACCTCACGAAGGAGCTCCGCCCGATCGTGGACGACGTCCGGGTGTTCACCGACAAGATCGCCCGCCACCCCGAGCAGCTCGGCGTCCGTGGCGCCCTCGACCGCCGCCCGGGGCTGAAGTGACGTAGGCCGGCCGTGTCGGCACGAGCGAGCCGGTGCCTGTCCGGCTGCGAAAACAGGGTCGCGACCCGCTTTTGGGCGGCCTGTGTTACCGAAACGGTGTCCCGGTCATATAGATTTTGGGCTCCTACGCGCAGAGCCTCTCCCGCCTGCCCCACCCCGCACCATGCGATCCATCCTGAACCTCGCGGTGGCAGTCCTCTTCAGCCTCGCCATCACGGCCGAGCCCGGGCGGGCGTTTGCGAACGACCTGCTCTGGGACGGCCTCTTCGCCGATGGCACCCGCGTCGCGGGCGTGCCGATCGCCGGCTGGAACGCGCCGGCCTCGCAGCCGCAGCTCGGCGGCAAGCCGATGTTCGACGCCGCCAACCCCGTGCGGTGGGTCGTCCGCCAGGGATTGCCCACGTCGCTGCCTAGCTTGTCCCGGCAGGCATTCGTCGAACTCGCCAGTGGCGACCGGCTCACGGGAATCGTCGAAGGCCACACGAGCGGCGTCGAAGACTGGCGGCGCACCACACCGCCACACCTGCTCGTGCGGCCGCTTGCGGCAGTCGATCTCCCCGGCAAACCGCCGCGGGCCCATGTCCGGGTGGCGAGCGAGTTCGTGCGACGGATCGTCCTCGT
>JBILVW010000377.1:0-3221 GCA_044370205.1 Pirellulales bacterium
CGGCCGCGGGCGATCGGCAGCCGGCGGAGCGCAGGAACTCCTCCAGCTGGAGCAGATCCTCGCGATAGCTCTTCAGCGTGAGCGGCGAGCAGCCGCGCTCGGCGGCGAGATGACGCAGGAAACGATCGATCGCCTCCTGAAACGCCGGCTGTGACGGCGGAGCTGGCATGGCCGATCACCCCGCGTCAGGCGGGCCGGTCGGCCCGCGGGCCGAAGCGGAGCCGGCGGGGCTTCGGCGTGCCAGCCCGAACCTTGTCCCCCAGCACCGCAGCGTCGTACCAGGAGAAGCTCAGATCGGGGTTCGCGGCATGCCTTGCCATCGCCCGCAGGGCCGCATCGCGACTCTCGTCGTCGTACAGGAACACATAGCGCTCGTCCCCCTTCACGAGGGCGACCACGTTGATGTTGCGAGAAGTCATGAATAGCCCCGAGCCGACTCGGCGACCGCGCACAGGGACGCCGAAACATGTATCGGCGCTACCGCATCCAGTCCCTCAGCGTGGGACGATCCGCCCCCCGGGTCGCCGTGATCCGGCCAGCCACCCGTCTCACCCACTGCTCGGGCATGGCCTGGGCAAGATGTGCCGGCGTCGGCGAGCGAGGCATCACACGAGGTCCGCGAAGCCGCGGAGGCCGAGGGGCTCTCGTGACCAGAAGGGCTCGCCATGCAGCGTGCCGATCATCGATCCCCACCAGGCATCCGCGGCAGCCACGCGTTCCAATACGGTTGGCCGCGGCGCTTCGCCGGGAAACTGGCTGGCGTAGCAGTCGAGGCTGCGACGCTTGGCCTCGACCGTGGCCGAGATATCGACCACGAAGGTCGGCCGACGGACCGTTCGCAGATGCACGCAGCCGTAGTACAAGATCCGTTCGGGGTGCCAGGGCTCGCCCGGCAGGTCGCACTTGGTGAGCTTGGCCCAGAACCGCGACGCTTCGACGAGCCTGGTGGCCGCGACGTGATCGGGGTGGGCATCGACCCAGTGCGGGGCGAAGAGCCAGCGGGGCCGCACCCGGCGGATGACGCCCGCCAGGGCGGCGCGGGCCCGGAGCGTAGCCCGCAGGCGGCGGTTCGGAAGACCCAGGTTCTCCCGCCACGGGATGCCGAGCGCTGCGGTCGCGGCGGCGGTCTCGCAGGCCCGGATCTCCGGCGATCCGCGCGGGGTGGGCTCGCCGTCGGTCAGGTCGAGCACACCGACCTGCAGCCCACGGTCGAGCATGAGTCGGATGGTGCCCCCCATGCCGAGTTCAGCGTCGTCGGGGTGTGGGGCGATGACGAGGACGTCGAGCATGGCGATGCGGAATACAGGAGCGCGGTGCCGGTCGTGGTGCCGGACTGGTCAACCGGTTGTCCGGTCGATGGCGTCGAGCATACCCTGCTGCGATGGGAGTCGCGTCAGGCCTTTCGGCCCGCCGGTTTTCCCAGAGGAACCCCAGCATGACGTCAGCCGATCCGCAGGATTCACACGATCCTTTCACCGCCGCAGTGGCCCATGCCCGCCGAGTCGGAGTGCTCGGCTCGATCGACGCCCTGCTCGGCTGGGACGAACGGACGAAGATGCCGCCGGCAGCCGGTGCCCACCGCGCCGACCAGGCTGCAGCGCTGGCGGCCGTCGTGCATCGCGAGCGGACCGATCCGCGGCAGGGGGAGCGGCTGGAGCGGCTGCTCGACGACCCGCGGGCGCGGGCCGGCACGCCGCAGGAGCAGGCGACGATCAGACTCCTGCACCGCGACTTCGCCAAGCAGGCCCGGCTGCCGACGCGGCTCGTCGAGGAACTGGCCCGCACCGGCGTCGAGGCGCAGCAGGCCTGGAGCCGGGCGAGGGAGGAATCGTCGTGGCCCGTGCTCGCCCCATGGCTCGAACGAATGTTCGCCCTCAAACGCGAACAGGCCGCCTGCCAGCTTCCCGAGGCCGATCGCTACGACTCCCTCATGGACGATTACGAGCCGGGGGCACGCTGGCCGGCCGTGGCGGAGCGGTTCACGCGGCTGCGGGCCGGCATCGTGCCGCTCGTGCAGGCCTGCGTCGCCGCGAAGCAGCGTCCGTCCGACGCGCTCCTGCGACGCCGCTTTCCGCTCGAGAGCCAGCGGAGGTTCGTGCGGGAGGTGGCGGCGCGGATCGGGTTCGACTTCGACCGTGGCCGGCTCGACACGACCGATCACCCGTTCTGCACGACGATCGGGCCCGATGACTGCCGGATCACGACGCGTTGGGACGAGCACTTCCTGCCGACCGCACTGTATGGCGTGCTCCACGAAGCGGGACACGGCCTCTACGAACAGGGACTGCCCCGCGACTGGTTCGGGCTGCCCCCTGGCGAGGCCGCGTCGCTGGGGATCCACGAATCGCAGTCGCGGCTCTGGGAAAATCTGGTGGGGAGGTCGCAGGCATTTTGGGAGTGGTGCTTTCCGCTCGCCCGAGCGGCATTTCCCGAAGCCCTCGGTGACGCCGATGCCGCTGCGGTGCACGAGGCGCTGCTCGTGGTCGAGCCGTCGTTCATTCGCGTCGAGGCCGACGAGGTGACCTACAACCTGCACGTGATGCTGCGGTTCGATCTCGAACGGGCGGTCGTGCTGGGCGAACTCGACGTCGCCGACCTGCCGGCCGCCTGGAACGATCGGTTCGAGAAGGACTTCGGAATGCGTCCGCCGAGCGACGCCGCGGGTGTGCTGCAGGACATCCACTGGAGCGCCGGCCTGATCGGCTACTTCCCCACCTACACGCTCGGCAACATGTTCGCCGCGCAACTTATGGAGGCGGCTGAGCGGGAGGTGGGGCCATTCGCGACGCAGTTCGCGGCCGGGCAGTTCGAGCCGCTGCTGGGCTGGATGCGGCAGCACGTCCACGCCGCCGGTCGCATGCTCGAATCCGATCCGCTCGTGGAGCGGGCGACCGGCCGGCCCGTCTCGGAAACCTGGCTGCTGGAAAGCCTGCGGGAGCGGTACGCCGCCGCACACGGGCTGTAGGGCCGCGAACCCCTGGTGGCAGGGCCCGAAATTCCGGTGGTAGACTTTGACGGCTCGCACGACCGCCGGCCGGACCGGCCCTGCGACCGATCCTACGACCGACATTGGGAGCTTCCGCGATGGCAGCCGACGACGACAAAAATGAGGCCTCCGATCCGTGGGCCGACCTCGTGGCCGATGACCTCGGCTCGGAAGGGGAAGAGGTTTCCTTCTCGTTCGTCGAGAAGACGGCTGTGCCCCTGGACGAACACCCGTC
>JBILVW010000051.1:0-11470 GCA_044370205.1 Pirellulales bacterium
TGCACTGCGTCGCTTCTTCATCCGAGAACCCTTTCCAGCCCCACCAGGGGCACGAGGATTCTCTCACAAGACCTGGCTCAAGATTTGGGGAGGGGGTCACAATCCTCGCGGATGCCTTCGAGCAGGCGGAGGTCGGAGAGACGCTGGTGGTGCCCTCGGCCGCGCGGGCGAGCGTGAATCTGCGGACCCATTTGGAGCGGATCATTACCAAGGCCGGGCACAAGCCGTGGCCTCGGCTCCTCCAAAACCTCCGGGCCTCCTGCGAGACCGACTGGGTGGAGAAGTATCCGGCCCACGTCGTCGCCAAGTGGCTCGGACACTCGCCGAAGGTCGCGGCCCAGCACTACCTCATGTCGCGTGAGCATCACTTTGACGACGTGGTGCGCGGCGGCGTCGCGACGGGCGGTGCGGACGTGGGGCAGGGGAGTGCGGTCGCGTCGGGCTGTAGTGCAGAATGCTGTGCACCAAACGTGCAAAATGCTGTGCAGCAGGCTCCCGCACCCGACAGCAATAAGCCGCACGAAACGACAGAACCCGCGGCAGCCACTCGGGTTACCGCGGGTTCTTCGGAAGTTACGCCGTTTATCAAAACGGCCGAAATGGCGGGGACAGGATTCGAACCTGCGACCTCGAGGTTATGAGCCTCGCGAGCTACCGGGCTGCTCCACCCCGCGTCATTGTGCGGTGGATGTCACGAGTGCCGATGGAAGATGGACTCCCGCGACGAACCTGACATCGAGATAATAGGCTACGACGCCGCGAAAAAGAAGTGGGACGTGGCACAGGCGGTAAAACCGGCGTTTTCCGGAGTGTGTCGAGCCATGAGCCAGCGCCCGCCACCGCCGCCACCAGCGCCCGGCCACAACAGCCCACGGCCGGCTGGGGCCACGCTCGTCGGCGGCCTTCCCTGGCAGCAGCCAGCCACGGCTGACAGTGTGGGCATCCCGTCGCCACCGCCGCTGCCATCGGCAGGAGAGCCACAGTTTCCGGCGATGGCGGCTGCTCCCGTGATCCAGGTTCGTGAAGCGGCGGCGGCCGCTCCGTCACTGGATGCGCGGAGACACTGGCTCTCCAACTATCTGGGCGACGAGGACGTCGCAGCGGTGCTCGCCTGGCAGGCCAGCCTCTGGCAGGCGTTTCGCCAGTGGGTGCGGGAGAGCCCCGCGCTCGCCGTGAGCCTCGCCGCCCACCTCGTCGTGATCCTCGCGCTGGCGCTGTTCATCGTGCGGGCGGAGAAGGACGAGATGATCGCGCTCGATCTCGCCTTCGGGCCGATGACCGAGGTCGAAGCGGAGAAGCCTGGCGAGGATCTGGCGGTCGTCACCATCGAGGAGTCGAAGCCCGAGGAGGTGAAGACCGAGGAGCCCGTCGTTGAGGCACCGAAGCCCACCCCGCCGCCGCCCGCCGAGGCGATCGAGGCTCCCGGGGCGGAGGCAACGGAGGCAGCGTCGCAGGCCGCGGCGATCACCACGCTGCTCGACGGCCGCAACGAAGGCAGTCAGGCCAAGCTCGTGAAAGCCTTCGGCGGCAGCGATGCGACGCAGTCGGCCGTCGCCCGGGCCCTCGGCTGGCTGGCCCGACACCAGGACAAGAAGACGGGGCTCTGGAGCCTGCAAGGACCCTATCTCGACGGCGGCTCACAGGAGAATCAACTGACGGCGATGGCCCTGCTCGCGTTTCAGGGGGGCGGGCACACGACCACCGAAGGCAAGTACCGCGACACCGTCACCCGTGGCTGGAAGGGATTGCTCGCCACGCAACTGCCCGACGGCCGGTTCGACCTCGAGCCGATGCCGAGCCATCACGCCCTCTACTCGCACGCCCAGGCGACGATCGCGATCTGCGAGCTCTACGGGATGACGAAAGATCCCAGGCATCTCCAGCCGGCCCAGCGTGCGCTCGCCTTTGCGACGCGTGCCCAGGGGCAAAACGGCGGCTGGCGGTACGAGCCTGGCAAGCCCGGCGACATGTCGGTGACGGGCTGGTACATGATGGCCTTCAAGAGCGCCGAGATGGCGGGAATCGACTTTCCGACGGCGACGCTCGCCGCGATCAACCGCTTCCTCGACACGGTGGCCGTGGATGGCGGCAAGCGGTACGGCTATCGCCTCGAGGAGGTGCAGGGGCAGGTCGACGAGGACGATCGCAAGGCTTTGAACCGTCAGGCGAGTCCGGTGACCGCGGCGGTGTCGGCCGAAGGTCTGCTGGCTCGACAATACCTCGGCTGGCCGCGCAAGGATCCGCGGCTCGTTGCCGGCGTCGAACTGTTGCTGAGTGCGAATCGTGTCGATTTCAAGGCCGAGAAGGACGTCTATGCGTGGTATTACATCACCCAGGTTGTTCACCACCTCGGCGGCGAGCCGTGGGATCGCTGGAACTCCGTGATGCGTGAGGTGCTCCCGGCGGCCCAGGCGAAGGGGGGGGGCGAGGCGGGATCATGGGATCCTGCGCTCGACAAGTGGGGGCCGTGGGGCGGTCGCCTGTTCACGACCTGCTTCTGCACCTACATGCTCGAGGTCTACTACAGGCATCTCCCGATCTACGGCGCGGCGGAGTGAAGCGAGAGGGTAGCGCGGATGATCCCCCGGCTTCCGCCTGGGGGCTTTTATGGGAGGGGTGCGGCGGGTTTCCGTCATCCAAGCCCCCATGCGCAAGCAGGGGGATCGACCGTCGTCACGCGGGCGCCGCCCACTGGCGCAGGGCCTCGTAGGCGACGATGGCTGCGCAGTTGGAGAGGTTCAGGCTCCGCACCTGCGGTCGTGACGGGATCGTGAGCAGCCGGTCGGCCAGCGGCGTCGTCAGCGACCGTGGCAGGCCGGTGGACTCGCGGCCGAACACGAGCACGTCGCCCCGACGATAGCTCACCGACGTGTAGGGCCGCACCGCCCGGGCCGAGAAGAGCCACTGGTCGCCCGCCCCCGACTCCCGCAGCCGCGTCTGGAGGTGGTCCCACGAGTCGGCCACCTCCCACTCCAGTTCGTCCCAGTAGTCGAGGCCGGCCCGGCGGAGGTGGTAGTCGTCCACCTCGAAGCCCAGCGGCCGCACGAGCCACATCTTGGCCGCGATGGCCACGCAGGTGCGGCCGATGTTTCCCGCGTTGGGGGGAATCTCCGGCTCGTGGAGAACAATATGGAGAACGGGGTCGTACCGCATGGGCGTTCGCCGGCGGGGGGAGGTCTGCTATTGTTTTGGCAGGTAATGTGCCGAAAGGAGCGAGCGTGGTCGAGCTGAAGCGAAATCCGACGCGGCCGGTGAAGATCGGGCGAATCACGATCGGGGCGGGCCACCCGATCGCACCCCAGAGCATGACGGCCACCCACACCCAGGACGTGGAGGCCACGCTCGCCCAGGTGAACGACCTGCATGCGGCCGGCGCCGGCGTCGTGCGGATCGCGGTGGATTCCAAGAAGGACGCCGCGGCGCTGCCCGCGATCCGGGCCGGTACCGCCGCCAATCTGGCCATCGACCTCCAGGAAAACTACCGCCTGGCCGTCGATGTGGCCCCGCATGTCGACAAGCTCCGCTACAACCCCGGCCATCTCTACCACCATGAGCCCACGAAGCCGTGGCAGGACAAGGTGAAGTTCATCGCCGACGTCGCGGTCGCCAACGACTGCGCCCTGCGGGTGGGCGTGAACTGCGGCAGCGTCGATCCGGCCAAGAAGGAGAAGTTCGCCGAAGACGACTCGATCGGCCCGATGCTCGCCAGCGCCTTCGAGCACTGCGACCTCCTCGACTCGATCGGCTTCACCCGCTACTGCGTGTCGCTCAAGGACTCCGACCCGCAGAAGGTGATCGAGGTGAACCGCCGCTTCGCCGAGGTGCGGCCCGACGTGCCGATCCACCTCGGTGTCACCGAGGCCGGCATGCCTCCCGACGGCATCATCAAGACGCGGATCGCCTTCGAGCAGCTCATCAGCCGCGGCATCGGCGACACCGTGCGGGTGTCGCTCACCGTGCCCAACGCCGACAAGCCGCAGGAGATCGCGGCCGCAAACGCAATCCTCGCCGACATCGCGGCGGGCCGGGTGCGGAGCGTGGTGGACTACGGCCTCTCGTCGCTCAACATCATCTCCTGCCCGAGTTGCTCGCGGGTCGAAAACGAGGCCTTCATCGAGTTGGCCAAGCAGGTGAAGGAGATGACGGCCTACGCCAGCGATCACAAGATCACGATCGCCGTCATGGGGTGCCGGGTGAACGGCCCGGGCGAGACCGACGACGCCGACCTCGGCCTGTGGTGCGGCCCGACGCACGTGAACCTCAAGAAGCGGAGCACCGAGTTGGGCGCCTTCCCCTACGACGAGATCCTGCCCAAGCTCCGGCACGAGCTCGACTCGATCATCGCGGAGCGGGCCTGATGCCGCAGCTGCCGATCGTGGACGCCGCCGGGGGGACGTGCAGCGCCGGCACGTCGGTGATGCCGGCCGCGCTGCCGGTCGATCCAGCCACCTGCCGCGGGACGTTCGCGATGGTGAGCCTCGGCTGCCCGAAGAACCTCGTGGACAGCGAGCGGATGCTCGGCCTCCTGCGGGAGGACGGCTGGCAGCTCGTGAGTGATCCGCAGGGCTCCGATCTCGTGGTCGTGAACACCTGCGCCTTCATCGACGCCTCGCGGGCCGAGTCGTATGCCGCCATCAACGAGATGCTCGACCTCAAGAAGGCCGGGGCCACGCGGGGCGTGATCGTCGCCGGCTGCCTCGCCGAGCGGCAGAAGGAGGCGCTGCTCGATGAACTGCCGGGGGTCGATGCCGTGATCGGCGTCTTCTCGCGGGACGAGATCGCCCGCACCGCCGAGCGGCTCATCGGCCGGCTCGGCGAGCAGCGGAGCGTGTTTCGGCCGGCGCCGGCCCGGGCCCTCGACGACTCCGGCCGGATGCGGGTGACGCCCCGGCACATGGCCTACCTCAAGATCTCCGAGGGCTGCGACCGCACCTGCACGTTCTGCGCGATCCCGAAGATGCGGGGCAAGCATGCCACGAAGCCGATCGAGGAGGTGATCCGCGAAGCCCGCGAGTTGGCCGCCGATGGGGTGAAGGAGCTCGTGATCGTCGCCCAGGACACGACCTATTACGGGATGGATCTCTATGGCGAGCCCCGGCTCGTCGAACTGCTCGAGGCCCTCGAACGGGTCGAGGGGATCGAGTGGATCCGGCTCATGTATCTCTATCCGCTCCACTTCACCGACCGGCTCGTCGATCACATCGCGGCCAGCCCGAAGATCGTGCCCTATCTCGACATGCCGCTGCAGCACGCCAGCGACCCGGTGCTCAAGCGGATGCAGCGCCGCGTGAACCGGGCGGCCACCGAGGAGCTGCTCGGCAAGCTCCGCGGGCGGATTCCGAACCTCGTGCTCCGGACGACGTTCATCACCGGCTTCCCCGGCGAGACGCGGGAGCAGTTCGCCGAACTCGCCGACTTCGTGCGACAGTGGCGGTTCGAGCGGGTGGGCGTGTTCACCTATTCCCTCGAGCCCGACACGCCCGCGGCTCGCCTCGACGGCCACCTCCCCGACGAGGAAAAGCAGTCCCGCCGTGACGAGCTGATGGAGCTGCAGCAGCGGATCGCCCACGACCATGCCAAGCGGCAGGTGGGCCGGGTGCAGCCGGTGATCATCGACCGCCAGAGTGACGAACGGGAGGACGTGTGGATCGGTAGGACCGCGGCCGACGCCCCCGACATCGACTGCGTGGTCTACGTCACCGCACCGGGCACGTCAGCCGCGCAGCCGCTGACGGGGCGGATCATCCCCGTGGAGATCGTGGCTTCGAGCGGCTACGACCTGGCCGGCGTGCCGGCCGAATAGTTCCCGCGAGCTCGCATGTCATCCGACCGCATTCTCACCGTGCCGAACGTGCTGTCGCTCGCACGGCTCGTGCTGGCGATCGTGCTCTTCGGCGTGATGGAACGCGGAGAGTGGGCAGTCGCCACGTGGCTGTTCGTCGTCGCTGCCTCGACCGACTGGGTGGATGGCTGGTATGCCCGGCGGTTCGCTCAGGTGAGCCGGCTCGGGCGGATCTTCGATCCGCTGGTAGACAAAGTGATCGTGTGCGGGGCCTACGTGCTGCTCGCCGAGCGAGGCGGCGCTTCCGCGATCGCGCCCTGGATGGCCGTCGTGGTGACCGTACGGGAGCTCGTCGTCACCGCGGTGCGGGCCGAGATGGAGCGGGTGGGTGAGGATTTCTCGGCAGGCCCGGCGGGCAAGCTGAAGATGGTGCTTCAGTGCGTCGCGATCGGGCTGGAGCTGGCGGCGCGGGCCTGGCCCGAGATGGCCCTCGGCGGCGTCGGGCTGCGGCCCATCGCCAGTGTCGTGTCGTGGGGAGCGATCGTGGCGACGGTCTGGTCGGGCCTGGAGTATCTGCTGCGATGCAGGGTGCTCTTCAAGAGACCGTGAACACGGTTCCTGGCGAATGGCTCGATCCGCCCGTGATCGTGGCGGCGGTGGCTGCCATCGCGGCGAGTCTATGGGTGACCGCGGGGCTCGTCACCCGCTGGCGGCGGCGGGAACCGCTGGTTGCCTGGCGGTCCCACGAGCCCGTGCCGTGGAACGGCGGCGATGTGGCCGCTGTCTTCCTCGCCTTCCTTCTGGCGTCAGCCGTGGGGCAGGAGTTCGGCGGCGACGGGGCGTCGCTCGTGCGTCGCATGGGCATCCACGTGGCGGCGCTCGCCCTGGCGACGATGTTTGGCGTGGCCGTGCTGCGGGCCCGCGGGGCGACCTGGGCCGGGCTCGGTTTTCGGGGAGAGTGGCCAGAGGATGCCCGGCTGGCCTGTGGAACGGTCGCGTTCATGCTGGCTCCGCTGCTCGCGCTCGCCGGCCTGCTCGACCTGCTCGTGCCCTACCGTCATCCGCTCGTGGATCTCCTGGCCGACCGTCGCGACGGCCTGGCGCTTGCCACCGTGATCGCGTCGGCGGTGATCGCGGCCCCCGTGGCCGAGGAGTTCTTCTTTCGGCGGGTCCTGCAGGGGTGGCTCGAATCGCGGTTTCCCGAGCCTGCCGGAACCACGGCGATCGTGCTCTCGGCGGCGGCCTTCGCCCTGGCCCACCAGGGGCAGGGGCTGGCCTACGTGCCGCTCTTTCCCTTCGGCCTCGTGCTCGGCACGCTCGCCCGGCAGACGGGGTCGATCGTGGCCTGCATCGCGGCCCACGCGATCTTCAACGCGATCAGCGTGGGGATCGTCTTGCTCACGGCGTGAGCTGGGGGTGAATCCTTCCCATACAAGCCCCTAGGCGCAAGCCTGGGGATCTTTCCGATACAAGCCCCTAGGCGCAAGCCTGGGGATCTTCCGGGTTGGACGCCACATTATCCCCCTGCTTGCGCATGGGGGCTTCTATTGGGCGCAAGCCGGGGGATCTTCCGGGTGGCACGGCTGAAATTCGTCTGGTCGCGCGGGCGGGTTCTCGCGACAATTCCGCCGTCATGGATGACGCGACACGAAAACCCAAGCGACGCCGGACGCTGCTGACGAACGTCGGTGATCTGGCCGCCTACGCGGCCGTGCGGGTGGCGATCTGCATTGTGCAATCGCTCCCGCGGTCGTTCTGCGAGCGGGGTGCCAAGCGGCTTTCGCGGCTGCTCGCAAATCGCCTGCGGATTCGCCGCGACGTCGTTCGCGACAACCTGCGGCTCGCCTTCCCGGCCTATACGGTGGAGGAACGCCGAGAGACCGCCCGGGCGATGTGGGAGCACCTCCTGCTGATGGTCGTGGAAATCGCCCACGCCAATCGCGTGATCCACAAGACCACCTGGCGGAAGCACCTCCGCATCCACGGCATGGAAGAATTTGTTCGCACCCTCTGGCTCGAGCGGCCGAAGGTGATCCTCTCCGGCCACTACGGCAACTTCGAGATCGCCGCCTATCTGTTCGGGCTGTTCGGGTTTCGGATCTTTTCGGTGGCCCGCGAGCTCGACAACCCGTGGCTCGACCGCTTCGTGACGGAGTTTCGCGAGTCGCGCGGACAGGTGATCCTGCCCAAGAAGGGGAGCGCGCCCGACGTGGCGCTCGTGCTCGACGAGAAAGGGGCGATCGGCCTCATGGGCGACCAGGCGGCCGGCCCCAAGGGCTGCTGGGTCGAATTTTTCGGCAAGCCCGCGAGCGTCCACAAGGCGATCGGCGTGTTCGCCCTCTCGGCCGAGGCGCCCGTGATGGTCTGTTCGGCCACGCGGCGTGGCGGCCTGTTCGATTACGACCTGCGGATCGACGGCACGCTCGACCCAGCCGCGGGTGGCCCCGAAGCGGCGGGCATCAAGGAACTCTCGCAGTGGTACACCTCGGTCCTCGAGCAGGTGATTCGGCGGGAGCCATCGCAGTATTGGTGGGTGCATCGCCGGTGGCGGGGCAAGCCGGGAAAGGCTACAGTCAGGCAGTCGTCGTCTGATCGTCACGCGGCGGCCTGACCCTTCCCCCCACCATCGCCGTCATGTCCGAGTGGATCGAGATCGCCACCGCGGACGAGTGCCCCCCCGGCACGAGCATCGAGCGGGTGGCAGGCGACCGGATGATCGCCCTGGCCAACGCGGACGGCCGCTGGCATGCCATCGACGGCCTCTGCCCGCATCAGGGTGGCCCGCTCGGCACCGGCACGCTGTGCGGCACGGTGCTGACCTGTCCGTGGCACGGCTGGCAGTTCGACGTCGTCACCGGCAGGCACACGATCTCCGCGACCATGCGGCAGACCGTGCACGAAGCGCGTGAGGATGGCGGCCGAGTTTTTGTGCGCCTGGCGGAACGAGCCGCCGCACCAGCCGCGGAGCCGGGCGGATGATCGAGTTTCGCTGCTTCCGCAACGACGATCCGCCCCGGCTCGCTGAAATCTGGCGGGCGGCCGATCTCGGTCCGTGTGCGATGCAGCCGATGACCGCGGCCCTCCTCGAGGCCGGTGTCTTTTCGAAACCCTATTTCGATCGCCAGGGACTCTTCGTCGCCCTCGAAGACGGCCGGCCCGTCGGTTTCGCCCACGCCGCCTTCGGCCCCACCACCGACCGCTCCGCCCTCGATACGACCACGGGCACGACCCTGCTCGTGGTCGTGGTGCCGCACGCGGACGCCGCTGCGATCTCGCGAAGCCTGATCGAGCGGTGTGAGGGCTATCTGGCCTCCCGTGGAGCGCAGGTCGTGCTCGGTGGCGGCGCTCCCGACATGGGAGGCTTCTATCTCGGTCTCTACGGCGGCTCCGACATTCCGGGCGTGCTCGATTCCTCTCCCGCGATGCAGGCTGCGTTCGTGGAGGCCGGGTATGCCGTGGCTGGCCGGATCGCCGTGCTGCGCCGCCCGCTCGCCGGGTTTCGCCCGCCGGTGAACCGGCTGCAGATGGCGATTCGCCGTTCGACGACACTGAGCGTGGTCGATGAGCCGTCGCGACGCACCTGGTGGGAGGCGGCCACGACGACGGGCCTGTCGCTCCGCCGCTATGTGCTGCGGAATCAGGCCGAGGAACTGCTTGGAACCGCCACGTTCTGGGACATCCAGCCACTCGCCTCGGCCTGGGGCGTCTCGGCCGCGGGACTCATGCACGTCGATATCGAAGGCCCGCGTCGCCGCCAGGGGCTGGCCAGTTATCTCGTCGCCGAGGCACTGCACGATCTCGCAAGCGAGGGAGTGTCGATGGTTGAGACGCATGTTGCGGAGAGCAACCCGCCGGCGGTCAGCCTCTTCGGCAAACTCGGCTTCCAGGCGGTGGACCACGGCACGATCTTCCGCAAGGGGCCGTGAGTGATCGTTCCGGCCGGTAGTCCTCGAGAGTCCGCGAGCCGACTACGGCTGCAGGCTCTCGACGTGGGCCTTCACGTCGGCCGTGATGTCGGTCGGCATGCCGGCCGCCTGTCGCATCCGCACGGAGAGCGGGGCGGTCGTCGCGTCGCGGCGGACGTCGGCGAGGTAGTTCTGCAGCAGCGTCCGGCGTTCGGGTGTCGCCAGCAGCCAGTGCACCCAGCACCAGGCCTCGGCGTAATGATCCTGTGACAGCTCCATCGCCGACGTGATCGCTTCGAGCTTCTGCATGTCGGGCTGCCAGGTGCCCTCGATCAGCCGGCCGGCCAGATGGGCGGCGTGGGCCTTGTGGCTCCCCGCCTCCGATCGCGGCAGCTCGAAATATTCCGCGATGCCCTCGTCGAGCCAGAGCGGCACGGCCGGCACCACGGCGTGCACGTAGCCGTGGGTCGTCTCGTGGCGGAGATCCTCGGCCACGCGGTCCTGCCACGCGGCGAACACCGAGAGCGAGGTGTCGGTCTCCACGAAGAAGGCCCGCCGCGCGGGGAACCCTGGAAACCGCTTGGCGACGAACTCGTCGTAGCGGGTCGGATTCTCGAAGAGATAGAGATGCACCGGCTCGTCGGAGATCGGCAGGCCGAGCGTCTGACTGACATCCACGCGGAGCGATTCGAGATCGCGGATCAGGCGGTGCTGATGGGCCATCGGGAAATCGGCGTGGATCACGAGCTGGCCGGCCGTGACCTGCTCACGATCCGGCATCTCGCCCGGGGCAAGCCAGGGCAGGGCGACCGCCTTCTGGAGCGATGTGGCCTGGGGCGCGAGCGGGTCGGCTCCCACGAAGTGCATGCACCCGGCCGCGCACGCGGCGATGCAGGCAAGGCACGGAACGATCGTGGCGTGGGGAAGCCGCATAGGGGGCGGGATCCTAGAGATCGCCCCCTCCGTCTCAAAGGCCAGTGCTGCGGGCCTCTTTGAGCCGCACGAGCGTGCCGGCCAATGCCTCGAGCGACATCGGGCGGCCGAGCACGGCGGCAGCACCCGCCCGGATCGCAGCCAGCGTCGTCTCGCCCCGCGGAAACGACTCCAGGAGCACGACCGGCCGCGAAGGGCGGTGGGCCGCGAGCATGCCCAGCCAGGTCAGGGTTTCGGCGTCGATCAGGCCGACGTCCCAGACGATCAGATCGGCCGCCGCATCGAGTCGAGGCCGGCCGACGCTGCGCTGCACAACGGTCGTGCCGGCCGCGGTGAGCAGGGCGGCAGTGCCTTCGAGATCGACCATGACTCGCGCGGCCACGCTCACCCGCAGCGGTTCTCCTTCGCCGCAGGCCGCGGGCTGAAGCCGGGTCGCGGCCTCGAGCACGCGGTCTTCACGACGGGCGGCAGCGGGGAGTCCAAGGACGCCCGGGCGGCCGGCGTCGAGGTCGGCCAGCCACGCCACGAGCCGAGCCGGAAACTCGTTCCAGGCGACCTCCTCCACGCCGGGCAGCGGCGGCCCGCTGCGCCGACGTCCCTCGGCGAGCTCGGTGCACACCGAGACGAGCGGCGCCAGTGGCCAACGCCGCGAGACCCGCACGGCGTCGGAGAGCGTCCAGCGTCCGGGTGTCGTGGTGGCGAATGCCACGACGGCAGGCCAGGGCCCCGCGACGGGATCACCGAGAGACTGGCATTCTTCCGGGGTTCCGACATCGATCAGGTCGGCAACGTCGGCAATGCGATGGCGGGTCCATTCCAGCTCGCCGGCGCTGCCACCGATCCAGGCCAC
>JBILVW010000378.1:0-3216 GCA_044370205.1 Pirellulales bacterium
TACAATCGCGACGATGCTGCTGCAGCCCGGCCAACCCGCTGACGATCCGTCGACTCCCCCCATCCGTGGCCTCATCGGTTCGAGCGCCGCGATGCAGGAGGTGTATGCCACGACCCGCCGCGTGGCGGCGTCGAATGCGTCGGTGCTCCTGCTCGGCGAAACGGGCACCGGCAAGGAGCTGATCGCGAAGGCGATCCACGAGCTTTCGCCGCGGGGCAGCGGCCCGTTCGTGCGGGTCAACTGCGGCGCCCTCTCCGAGAGCCTGCTCGAGAGCGAGCTGTTCGGCCACGTCCGCGGCGCCTTCACCGGCGCCGTCGCCAACCGGGCCGGACGGTTCGAGGCGGCCCACACCGGCACGATCTTCCTCGACGAAATCAATTCCACCACGCCGAAGCTCCAGGTGAAGCTGCTGCGGGTGCTCCAGGAGCGGGAGTTCGAGCGGGTGGGTGACACGGAGACCGTCCGTGTGGACACCCGCGTGATCGCGGCCAGCAACCGCGACCTGCTCGACGAGGTGGCGAAGGAGACCTTCCGCGAGGATCTCTACTACCGGCTCAACGTGGTGCCGATCCACCTGCCGCCGCTGCGGGCCCGCCGCGACGACATTCCCCTGCTCCTCACCCATTTCCTCGAGCTCTACAACGAGGAGAACGACCGCTACGTCGTGCACATCGACAAGGCGGCCCTCGACGCGCTCGTGAAGTACCACTGGCCGGGCAACGTCCGCGAACTGCAGAACGTGGTCGAACGGTGCGTGGTGATGGCGCCCGGAGACGAGATCACGCCCGATCTTCTCCCCGCGGCGATGCGAGGAGAAAAGACGGCGGCCGCGTCCTCGCTGCCCGGCCGGGGCGGAGACCTCGACAGCCTCGCCCGCGACCTCGTCGAGCAGGGCATGACGACGGCCGGTCCCGACGACGACAACCTCTTCGACCGCGTGGTGAGCCGCGTGGAGCGGGAGCTCATCGCCCAGATGCTCGCCGCCTGCGGCGGTGTGCAACTCAAGGCCGCCGCCCGCCTCGGCATCAACCGCAACACGCTGCGGAAAAAGCTGCTCGAGCACGGCCTCGAGGCCGAGGGCGAGTAGGCGGGGCGATACGACTCCCATGGAAGCCCCTGGGCGCAAGCCCGGGCGACGCCGGTGCGGGAGCGCGGGCAGAGCTGGTCATCGGGCGCCCCGTCCGCGGCTTCCGCCGCGGCATCCCCTCGCTCGCGCTCAGGGCTTGCATGGGGGTTTGCGTCCGGTTCTACGCTTCCGCCATGTCGCGGGCGTGGTAGCTCGACCGTACGAGCGGCCCGCTCGCCACTTTCTTGAATCCCATGCCGCGGGCCAGCTCGCCCAGCTCGTCGAACTCCTCCGGCGGCACGTACCGTTCCACCGGCAGCGACTCGAGCGTGGGCTGGAGATACTGGCCGAGCGTCAGGAAATCGACGCCGTGGTCGATCAGATCCGCGAACACGTCGAGCAGTTCGTCCCGCGTCTCACCGAGACCGAGCATGAGGCCGCTCTTCGTCTTCACGCTCGGCATGATCCGCTTGGCGTCGGCAAGGAGCTGGAGCGTCCAGGCATACACGCTCTTGCGGCCGCGGACGGTGCGATACAGGCGGGGCACCGTCTCGGTGTTGTGATTGAAGACGTCGGGCTTCGACTCCATCAGCCGTTCGAGGGCCCCTTCCTTGCCGATGAAGTCGGGCACGAGAACCTCGACCGCCGCGCCGGTCGCCGCCCGCACCGCCTCGACCGTACGACGAAAGTGGTCGGCGCCACCGTCGGGGAGATCGTCGCGGGTGACACTCGTGAGCACCACGTGGGCGAGGCCCAGGCGCCGCGCGGCCTCCGCCACCCGTTCCGGCTCGTCGAGCTCGAGCGCCTCCGTTTTTCCCTTCGGCACCGAACAGAAGCCGCACGGCCGCGTGCAGACGTTGCCGAGGATCATGAACGTGGCCGTCTTCTGCGACCAGCATTCGAGGCGGTTGGGGCACTTCGCCGACGAGCAGACGGTCTCGAGGTTGAGTTCGGCGATGAGGCTCGCCGTCTCGCCGTGGCCGCCTCCGGTGCCGAGGTTCTGCCGCAGCCACGGGGGCAGCCGCCGCGGCGTCGGGGGCGCGGCCGCGGTCACGTCGCCGATGATCGGGAGGGAAAACGACGAGACTGACACGGTTTCATCCGACACGGCTCACCACCTTTGCTCCGCGGTCTTCGGCCCGGGGAACGGGCACCGGAAATCCCGATTGGATGCTCGTCCGCTCGAATCCGAATGCATCGCCGATCTGCTGCACGAGGGCTGTCCGCACGTCCTGCATCCGCACCTGCCGCTGCAGGTCGGCCTGCACCGAGCCCATCGTACGCGTTGGCACGCCCGCGGCGAATGCTCCCTGCGGAACCGCGAGCACCGCGTCGAGCGGCTCGGAGCCGGGGCTCACGTTGACGAACCCGCCGTGGCGAACCACCCCCCGCCGCAGCGTCACGCCCACCGCCGCCACGAGGCCCGTGCGGCCGAACACCCCGGGCACGCCCGGATGGCGGGCAGGCCCGCACCGCACCTGCCGCAGGGCCGCCTCGAGGGCCGACTCGAGCCGCGCGAGATAGCTGCCGACATCGTGCCGCGAGAGGCCGAGGTCTTCGAGGGCCGCGAACAGCGACACGACCACCTGCCCTGGCCCGTGCAGGATGGCGCCCCCGCCGCGGCCGACGAACCGCAGGCCGAGCCGCCGCTCCCGCAGCTCGTCGTCGGTGAGCAGCACGTCGGCCCGCGAGCCGAGCCGACCGATCGTGATCAGCGGCTCCAGTTCACACACGACGAGCGTCGGGGGACGGGCGTCGGGCTCCGACACCTCCCAGGCCAGCCGCTCCGCCATCGCCAGATAGGCATCGAAGCCGATCCGGCCGGCCAGCCATGCGGCCAACGGCCGGCGTGCAGCGCCGGGCGACGACTGTGGACAGGCGGTTCTCATGCCGCCGTTGTACCACGGAAGGCCTACCGGGCAGCGTATTCGTCGAGCAGCGATTCGATCCGCCCGAAGACGTCGGCCATCTGCTCCGCGTCGGGCAGGAGCGTGATCCGAAAATGGTCGCGGTAGGGCACGTTGAAACTCGAACCCGGCGCCACGAGGACGTGCTTCCGCTCCAGGAGGTCGAGCGCGAAGGCCTGGTCGTCGAAGCCTTGCACGCCGCCGGGCAGCCGCTCGGCATGCACCTTCACGAAAGCGTACATC
>JBILVW010000379.1:0-3212 GCA_044370205.1 Pirellulales bacterium
AGCGATCGCCGCGCAGGCCGCGGCACTCGGGGGCATGACGGCCGGAAAGGCACTTCGGTACACGGTCGACATGATGCGGCTGGCCGCCGAGGTCGCGCTTCGCGACCTGCCGGCCGTGTGCCGTGAGTCGGGCATCGAAGGCCTGCTCGTCGATCAGGTCAACCCTGCCTCCGGCACGGTGGCCGAAATCGAGGGGCTGCCGTTCGTGAAGGTGGCAAACGCGCTGGCGCTCAATCGCGATCCGGCCTGCCCGCCGGCCGTGCTCCCCTGGCGGTATCGCGCGGGCCCGCTCGGGCGGCTACGGAATGCCGCGGGCAACTGGTTTCTCCACCGCGTGACGGCGCCCGTCCGCGACACGATCAACGCCCACCGCGTGCGGCACGGCCTCGCGCCGCGGACCGGCGAGGAGGCGCCGGCGTTTCTTGCCGAAATTGCCCAGCAGCCGGCGTTCTTCGACTTTCCCCGGGCGAAACCCGAGCCGCGGCTTCACTTCACGGGACCTTGGCACACGGCCGGCGGCCCCGGCGAAGTGCCCTTTCCCTGGGACCGACTCGACGGTCGGCCGCTCGTCTACGCGTCGCTCGGCACGCTGCAAAATCGGCTCGTGGACATGTTCGTGTCGATCGCCGAGGCCGTCGCACCGCTCGATGCGCAGCTCGTGATCTCGCTCGGGGCGGCCGATCAGGACGTCGCGTCGCTCGCCACCCGATGCCCGGGCGATCCCGTCATCGTGCCCGTGGCCCCACAGTTGCAGTTGCTCGACCGGGCGACGCTCGCCATCACCCACGCCGGCCTCAACACGGCGCTCGAGTCGCTCGCCCGCGGCGTACCGATGGTGGCGATTCCGATTACGAACGACCAGCCAGGCGTGGCCCGCCGGCTCGAGTGGCTCGGGGTCGGGGAGGTGGTGCTGCCGCGGCAGCTGACCGCGTCGCGGCTGCGCCAGTCGATCGAACGGGTGCTCGGCGATCCGGGCTACCGCGCGCGTGCCCGCGGGCGGGCCGCGGAGATCGCGAGCCTCGACGGAGTCGGTCGGGCGGCCGACATCGTGGAAGAAGCCTTCCGGACGCGCAAGCCGGTGCTGGCAGGCCGGTGAACCGCCCGCAGCCTGGAACACGCGGCCGCTTCAGCGCACGGCGCGATTACGGCCCAGGACTGCCCGCTCCTGCCAGCGGAGCAGGAGAATCGTGATCAGCGTCGCCACCAGGATCTGCGCGACGAGCGCAGCGTAGGGGATCCACAGGGCCGGGTCGTAGGTGCCGAGATTCTGCCAAAAGACGGGCACCCCTTCCCCCTCGCTGCGGCAGCCGCGATGGGCCCAGTAGAGCGGCGAGAAGAGCTTCGCGAGCACGGCGAGCACCCCGCCCTTGATCGGCAGGATCGTGGCCCCGAGCAGGATCTGCGGCGTGACCAACAGCGGCACCGCGAGCACGCCCTTGTCGGTCGAGCGGACGCAAGCGGAGACAATGAGCCCCATGGCGGCGCAGGCCACCGCGGCGAGCCAGTTGTAGCTCGCCGAGACGACCGCACCGCGCCGGTAGATCTCGACCGGCGACTCGCCGCCGATCGCTTCGCGGAGCATCAACCCCAGCTCAACGGTGGTTCTGAAGACCGCGACCTGGACCGCGAGAACGACGGCCAGGGCCGCGACCTTGGCGATCACGTAGGCGGCGAACTGCAGGCCGTGTCGCCGCTCGAGGTCGAGCATCGGCCGCTCCTTGACGATCTCCCGAAACCCGGTCACGAACCCGAGGATGACCATGCAGATGCTCATCAGGGAGAGCCACTTGTACGTGCCGCCCGGGTCGATGATCTCGCGATCCGGCGCGACGGGGAGCGTGTCGGTGAGGGCGTCGCGGACGATCCGCTCGGTGGACGGCTCCCGCAGATGGGCGAGCAGCTTCGGCTGGCTGTCGAGAAAGACCCGAATCTGACCGGGAATGCTGGCGTCCTGTTCCGAAACCGACTCGGTGGCGATCGCCTGCGAGACCTCGCCCCACGCGTCCGCGAGCACGTCCTTCTCACCGGGATCGAGGAACCGCGTGAGCATGAGCGGATTGCGGAAGCGGACGTCGGAAAAGCCGGCCAGCACGGCGGCGGCGAGCGCCAGCGGCAGGAGCGCCGCCATGAGGAGGCCCACGCGGTCGCGGACGACCGTCTCGAGTTCCCGCCGGAAGAACGTGGCGAACTGACGGCCGAAGCCGGGAATCGAGACGGCTGCGAGGGATGCCACCCGGTCTGTGTGTGCTCCGGCCGCTGGATCACCGGTCGCGGCACCGTGCTGCGTTGACGCCGCCATCCGGCGGTCTTCGGCCTCCCGCTCCCGCCAGCGGGCCGACCAGAAACCGCGCGGCTTGTCTTCGATGGCGACGTACACGTCGGCGAGTCGATGCACCCCGAAGTGGCCGAGGGCCTCGACGCGGGAGCCGAACCACACCATCTGCCCGTGGCCGAGGATGAGGAGGTTGTCGGCCTTGTCCACGTTGTCGAGATGGTGCGTGACCGCGATCACGGTCGTGCCCGCCCGCGCTCGCTCGGAAAGCAGCGTCATGATCCGGGACTCGGTGGCCGGATCGAGGCTCGAAGTCGCCTCGTCCAACACGAGCAGGCCCGGGGCGGCGAGCAGCTCCGCCGCCAGGCTCGCCCGCTTCGTCTCGCCACCGGAGAGGCTGCCGATCGTCCCGTGCCGCACGCTCTCGAGCCCGACGTCGGCGATCGCCCGGTCGATGGCCGCCCGGCGATCCGCGGCCAACGCCTCCGCCGGTAGCCGGACCTCCGACGCGTAGTGGAGCGCCCGCTCAACCGGCAGCGCGGGCGGATTGACGTCGTGCTGGGGCACGTAGCCGATCGCGCCACGGAGGGAGTCGGCCTCGCGAAACACGTCGTGCCCGCCGACGAGCAGCCGGCCGGCCGCGATCTCCCGGTCGCCGAGCAACGCCCGGGCGAGCGTGCTCTTGCCCGCCCCGCTCGGACCGAGCACACAGACGAACTCGCCCGGTTCGATCCGAAAGCTCACGTGCTCCAGGAGCGTCTTCCGCTCTCCGCTCCGGCGTTCATCGGGCACCGACACGGTCATCGCGTCGGCCACGACCGAGAGGCCTGTGTTTGTCGCGAGCGTCATGTTCAAGGATTTCTAGCTCCAGAGCGACTCTCGTTGCACTGGCGCGGTTAGGTGGCACGTTGAGTGAGGTAGGCGAGGGGGTCGGCGAACG
>JBILVW010000380.1:0-3208 GCA_044370205.1 Pirellulales bacterium
GATCCCGATCTGGGTGTAGATGTTGTTGTCCATGCCCCGTGCGGCCACCGCCGCCACAGTGCCGAGCAGCGCCAGCGGCACCACCATGATCACCGCCGCCGGCATCAACCAACTCTCATACTGCGCGGCGAGCACGAGATAGACCATCACCACCGCGAGCGCGAACACGTAGGCCGCCTGGGAGCCGACCCGCTTCTCCTGAAAGGCCATGCCGGTCCACTCGAAGCCCATCGACTGGGGCAGCTGGCTGGCGGCGAGCTGCTCCATCAGCGCGAGCGCCTCACCCGAGCTCACGCCCGGGGCTGCCGCGCCCGTGATCGTGGCCGCGGGCGACAGGTTGTAGCGGGGCACGATCTGCGGCCCGAGCGTCTGGTGCACCGTGGCCAGTGTGCCGAGCGGGATCATGTCGCCGGAGCGGTTGCGGACCTCGAGCCGGCGGATGTCCTCCGGCTGGAGCCGGAACTGCTGATCGGCCTGCACCCGTACCTGATAGGTCTTGCCGAACTTGTTGAAGTCGTTGACATACGCCGAGCCGAGGGACGCCTGCATCGTGTTGAAGATCGTGTCGAGCGGCACGCCGAGGCTCTTGGCCTTCACCCGGTCGATGTCCACGAAGAGCTGCGGCACGCCCGCCCGAAAGGTCGACTGCACGCCGGCCAGGCTCGTCTGGCCGCTCGCCGCGGCCACCATGCCCCCCACCACCTGCTGCAACTCCGGCAGGCCCACGCCCATGCGGTCCTGCACCTTCATCTCGAAGCCGCCGGCCACGCCCAGGCCGCGGATGCCCGGCGGCGGAAACGCGAACACCAGCGCCTCGCGGATCGCCTGGAACCGGCCCATGAGCCCTCCCAGGATGGCCCCCTGGGAGAGTGCGGGATTGCCGACCCGCTTCGCGAACGGCTCGTAGGTGAGAAACATCGTGGCAGCGTTCGACGCCACCGCCGAGTCGAGCAGCGACGTGCCCCCGAGCAAAAACCACGACTCGATGCCGGGCGTGTCGGCGAGGATCGCGTTGATCTGTTTCGTCACGCCGCGGGTGCGTTCTTGTGACGCGGCGTCGGGCAGCTGCACGACCACGATCGCGTAGCCCTGGTCTTCGGTGGGCACGAAGCCCGTCGGCAGCCGCACGAACCACCAGCCGGTGAACGCCACAAGCCCGAGGAACAGGAGCATCACGAGGGCGGTCTGCCGCACCGCGACGCTCACGATCGCGGTGTAGACGGCCTCGCACCAGTCGTAGACCCGGTTGAAGCCACGGTAGAAGAGGTTTTTCTTCGCGGGCGTGGGCCGCAGCCAGACGGCGCACTGGGCCGGCTTGAGCGTGACGGCGTTCACCGCGCTGATCAGGGCCGTGGCGGCGATCGTGAGGGCGAACTGCCGGTAGAGCTGGCCGGTGATGCCGCCGAGGAACGCCGTCGGCAGAAACACCGCCAGGAGCACGAGCGTGATCCCCATCACCGGCCCGATCACCTCGCCCATCGCCTTGATCGTGGCCGTCTTGGGATCGAGGCCGCCGCGGTCGATGTGGTGCACGGCGTTTTCCACGATCACGATCGCGTCGTCCACCACGATGCCGATCGCGAGCACGAGCCCGAAGAGCGTAAGCATGTTGATCGAGAAGCCGAGGGCCGCCATCGCGGCGAAGGCCCCGATGATCGTCACGGGCACGGTGGTGGCCGGGATGAGCGTCGCCCGCCAGTCCTGCAGAAACACGAGGATCACCACGAGCACGAGCACGCCCGCCTCGAAGAGCGTCTTGTAGACCTCGTGGATCGACTCCTCGACGAACAGCGTGGTGTCGAAGGGAATCTTCGCCTCGATGCCCGGCGGGAAGTCCTGCTCCAGCTCGTGCAGCGTGTGCTTCACCCGCTCGGCCACCTCGAGCGCGTTGGCCCCCGGCAGTTGGTAGACGAGCAGGCTGGCGGCCGGCAGCCCGCCGATCTCGCACCACTGGTCGTAGCTCTGGGAGCCGAGCTCGACGCGGGCCACATCGCGAACCCGCGTCACCCGCATGCCCGACCGCTCGTCCTCCACCGTCTTGATGATGATCGCCCCGAACTGCTCGGGATCGGAGAGCCGCCCCTGCACCGAGACGTTGAACTGAAAGGCTTGGTCGCGGGGCGCGGGAGCCTGCCCGATCCGGCCGGCGGCCACCTGCACGTTCTGCTCGCGGATCGCGGCGAGCACGTCTTCCATCGTGAGGTTGCGGGCCTTGAGCGTGTCGGGGTCGACCCACACCCGCATGCCGTAGATGCCGCCGCCGATCACCTGCACGTCGCCCACGCCCGGCACCCTCGCCAGCGTGTCCTTCACCCGCAGCGAGGCGAAGTTGCTCAGGTAGAGGTCGTCGTAGCGGCCGTCGGGAGCGAGCAGCGAGGCGACGAGCGTGATGTTGGTGGACTGCTTCTTCGTGGTCACGCCCTGCCGCTGCACCTCCTGCGGGAGCCGGGGCATGGCCACGGCGACGCGGTTCTGCACGAGCACCTGCGCCTCGTCGAGGTCGGTGCCCACCTCGAAGGTGACCGTGAGCGTGTAGGAGCCGTCGCTCGAGCAGGTGGAGGCCATCGAGATCATGTTCTCGACGCCGTTGATCTCCTGCTCGATCGGGCCGGCGACGGTGTCGGAGAGCACCTCGGCGCTCGCCCCGGGATACGCTGCCGCCACCTGTACCGTCGGCGGCGTGATCTCGGGGTACTGCTCGACCGGCAGCACCTGGAGCGCCACGACGCCGACGAGGATCGTCACGATCGCGATCACGTTGGCGAAGATCGGCCGCTCGATGAAGAACTTCGAGAACACGGCGGTGGGCCTCGCTTACTCGGCGGCAGCGGCTGGCGCGGGAGCTGCCGCTGGCGTGGCGACGACGCGGCCGCCCGGCCGAGCCCGCAAGAGCCCCTCGACGATGATCTGGTCGGCGGGGCCGATCTTGCCTGTGACCGCCCGCAGATCGCCCAGGGCCACACCCGTGCGGACGGGTCGGGATGACACGAGCCCCTCGGCATCGACCACGAGCAGGTAGGGCCCCGACTGATCCAGGCCCAGCGCCCGCTCCGGCACGAGCAGGGCGTCGGGCACCTCGGCGACGGCGATCCGCATCCGCACGAACATGCCCGGCACGAGCTGGCGATCCTCGTTGGCAAACACGCCCCGCACCCGGAGCGTGCCGGTGCCGGGATCGAAGCCGGGGTCGGTGTAGTCGATCACGCCC
>JBILVW010000381.1:0-3194 GCA_044370205.1 Pirellulales bacterium
CCCCGGAGGGTAAGCGAACGGCTAGCGGTCTGACTCGAAATCAGATGCCGAGAAATCGGTTGCGGGTTCGAATCCCGTGCCCTCCGTTTTGAGTTTTTGCAGAGTTTTGCAGGTCTTCGCCAGGCGTCGCAAAAGAGGCGTCCGGCGAAGGGTTTGCACGTGAGTCGTGCGAATCGTTGCGAAGGGTGGCATGCGGTTGCTGTGTCGGGATCTGCACCGCCTGGTGGTCCGCCCGTGCGTCGGAATTTGCGCCACTGGTGTTCCTGGGGATCCCTGTCTTTTGGAACCGGCCAGGAAACCGGCCGCAAATCGCGTCGCCAGGCCATCGCTCGTTTTTCTCAAGTGTCTGTCCGAATGACACTTGCGGCATCTCGTGGGGCTCTGAAAAAAGCGGCCACAAAAGCGGCCATAATGGTGGTATGGCTGCGCCCGAAGACAGAAACCAAGTGGCAAGCGAGATGGAGCCGATGCGCATCAGCGCGACGTCTCCATGCCGATCCTCGCTCGACGACAAAGTCCTGGAACTCGTTGCCGCCTCCACCCGGCTCGACGGAAGTCTGCCGCCGGAAGTAGCCGTAGCGCTCGCCACTCTCGTTCGTTCGATGAATTGCTATTACAGCAACCTCATCGAGGGCCACGACACGCACCCTGTGGAAATCGAACGGGCACTGCTCGCAGACTACAGTTCCGAGCCAAGCAAGCGTGATCTCCAATTGGAGGCATGTTCGCACATCGCCGTGCAATCATGGATCGATCATGGAGGGCTAAAAGGGCGTGCAGCGACCGCCGAAGGCGTTCGGGAAATTCACAAGCGATTCTGTCAGGAACTCCCCGATTCTCTGCTCTGGAGTGAAGACCCAGCTTCTGGCAAGAAAACTCGCATCGCGCCGGGCCGTTGGCGGGAATCGGATGTCAAAGTGGGGCACCACATTGCCGTGAGCCCAGGCGCTATCGAGAGATTCATGGCGCGTTTCGAAACAGTCTACGCTCGCCTCGGCAGGTCCGAATCCATCCTCGTTGCAGCGGCGGCGCATCATCGCCTCCTCTGGATTCATCCGTTCGCCGATGGTAACGGCCGGGTCGCCAGGCTTATGTCTCATGCCATGCTCCAGGACGCTATCGGCACCAGTGGTATCTGGTCAATCGCTCGTGGACTTGCACGCAATGAACAAGCCTACAAGGATCAACTAGAGTACTGCGATCGCCCCCGACGCGGAGATCTCGACGGTCGAGGCGCCTTGAGCGAGGCAGCCCTTGCGGAGTTTACGGCGTTCTTCCTGGACACCTGCCTCGATCAGGTGAACTTCATGAGTCGCCTGATACGGCCCGACCTCCTTGCCGACCGGGTCATTGGCTGGTCAAAGAATGAAATCAAAGCAGATCGGCTTCCCTCGCGATCGGATTGGGTTCTTGAAAAACTACTTGCTCGTGGCTCGCTCGATCGAGGTGAGGTTGCCGGGTTATTGGACGTGAGCGAGCGCACATCGCGGCGGGTAACTTCGGCGCTGCTGAATCTTAAAGTTGTGGTATCAGAATCTTCGCGGTCCCCGCTGCGCCTCGGCTTTCCGGCGACAGTCGCACACCACTGGCTGCCCGGCTTGTTTCCAGAAGCACCCATCAAGGGAGACTGAATCAGGCGGAAAAAGAAAAGGGGCCAGCCATCAAATTTCCCACCCGCTTCCGCCGGGGGCTTGCGGTGGGGTGTGCGCCTCGGCCCGCGGGAAATTCGCTCCCGTCCCCAATTATGACAAGGCCCTGCGCGACGCTTCCTGTCGCACAGGGCACAACTGACTCACCTATGTGGATGGCGCAGGGGCGGTATGCCCTTACGGCATCAGCACTTTGTCGATGACGTGAATCACGCCGTTGGTGGCCTTGATGTCCGAGTTCTTCACATGCGCCATCCCTTTGGGCGTGCCAATATGCACGCCCGTGAGAAGGTGATGTGTGACCTCGAGCCTCGGTCCACCCAGCGGCGTGGCATCCTTCATCTTCTTGACATCCGCCATCAGATGCTCGCCCGACACCACGTGCAGCAGCAGGATCGCCTTCAGTTTTTCCTTGTTCTCCGGCTTCAGCAGATCATCGAGCGTTCCGGAGGGTAACTGAGCGAAGGCCTCGTCCGTTGGGGCGAACACCGTGAACGGCCCCTTGCCCTTGAGTGTTCCCACGAGCCCGGCCGCCTCGAGCGCTCTGGCAAGCGTCTTGAAATGTCCGGATTCCACGGCGGTCGTCACCACGTCCTGTGTCTTCTCCGCGGGAATAGTGGAGGGCCCCGCCGTTCGAGTCGTGGGGTCCGCCGCATGAACACCACAGGCAGCCATGCTCATCGCAACGAGTGCCAACATTCCGAAGACACGGTTCGCACATATCGTTCTCATGGGTCGCATACCTCGTATGGGAAAAACCACTCGATCAATGGCCGACTCGCACGACGAGCCGTCCGCAATCGCGAAAAGCTACGGACGCGATATCTCGAAGTGGATGGAAGCTACCCCACGCCGTTGTTTCATCAGTGCGTGGCAAGGCGGACATTTGGGCGTGGAGGCAGGTCGCTCGTGACGATACGTGATGGCCTTGATGACGCACGCATACGCGGATAAAGGGTGTAGGACCGGCGACGTTTTCGTGCCAGGCGATCACTTCGGGGTGCCTTGATGCCCGGCCATCACCTTGCATGTGTCGCGGCACACTTCGCAGCCCGCGGCGCACTCGTTGCAGGCCTTGATGCACTTGTCTTTGTCGGAGTTTTCCGGGGCGGCCGCACAGGGTTGCCGCGCAGCCGGGCCGTTGCCGATAACCCCTTCGTATGACACCGCAGACGTTCCTGCCCGGCCCGAAGCCCGACACCGTCCGCACGCCGCAGGGCCAGGTGCTGCCCGTGCCGGCCGGATGGGCGTTCGTGCCGCCGGGCGACGCCGGCCTCACCCGCCGCATCAAGGCAGCCGGGGAGTTCTGGCTCGTTCAGGAGAAAGTCGGTCGAAGGGTGTTTTCGCGAGGGATCTGGGCCCCGCGGGAGACCATCGACCAGATTCGGCAAGGCCTCGCAACCGAACGAGCGACCGACGCTTACTCCCGGCGCCGCGAGGCGGACTCGAAACGCCGCGAGGTCAAGCAGGCTGAGTACGTTGAAGACTTCCAGGCGGCTGTGGTGGCGTTCCTTGCGTTCCATGAGCGGCATACGGCCCTGGCCC
>JBILVW010000052.1:0-11350 GCA_044370205.1 Pirellulales bacterium
CGCGGCCTGGCCCGACACGAGCCTGCTCGTGATCGACGTGGGGGCGGCCCGCGTGGAGAACTTCGCCCTCGACCGGATCGATCTGCCCAGCGACCGCGTGCCGGCGGGCGCGCCGCTCGTGCTTTCGGCGGCGGTGTCGCGGGTCGGGGCCGACGCCAAGCGAACGATCGCGGTGGAGGTGCTCCAGCCCGATGGCCACTATGCCCGCAGGGCCGTCAAGCCGGTGGCCTGCAAGGCGGGCGTGCCGTCGCGGGTCGATTTCGAGATCGCGGGGCTCGAGCCGGGCACGCGGCAGGGCCGGGTGCTGATCGAAGGGGGCGACGATCTCGCGGCCGACGACGTGCGGTCGTTCACGGTCGCGGTGGGTGCGCCCGATGGCGTGATCGTCGCCGCGCCGGCGCCTGTCGATCGGACGGGCACGTTTTTTCTCCAGGCGGTCGCCCCGGCCGGCATGGTGAAGGCGGGCAAGGCGCGGTTCGAGACGGTGCTCGTTGCGATCGACGAGCTCGACGCCACGCCGTGGAACGACGCGAAGGGAATGGTGCTCGTCGATCCGTCGCCGCTGGCCGCCGCCACCTGGGAGGCGCTCGAGGCCTGGGTGCGGTCGGGCCGCGGGCTCGTCGTCTGGCTCGGCCCCCGTGCCGGTTCGGCCGAGGCCTTCAATGCCGCGGCCGCCCGCCGGCTGCTCGGCGGGCGGATCGAGCGGGTGTGGCGGAGCCCCGGCGGCGACAACTTCCTCGCGCCGGCGGGCCTCGACCACCCGGCGCTCGCGGTCTTTCGCCGCGTCGGCGACGCCGTGCCGTGGCAGGACTTTCCCGTGTCGCGGCACTGGGAGTTCGAGCCGGAGGCCGCGGGAGATGACGACGCAGGCGCGACGGTGGTGGCGGCGTATCGCAACGGCCTGCCGGCGGTGCTCGAACATCGGGTGGGGCAGGGCACCGTGATGATCGTCACGACGCCCGTCTCGCAGGCGGCCGGTGATCCCGAGGCCTGGAACATGCTGGCCACCGGCTTCGAGCCCTGGCCGTTCGTGATCCTCGCCAACGAACTGCTTCTGCATGCGCTCGACACGACGACCGATCGCAACATCGTCGCCGGCTCGCCGGCCGTGCTCCGGTTCGACCGTCGCGATCTCGCAGCCGCGTTCGTCCGCACGCCGACGGGCGACGAGTTTCCGGCCGCGATCGACCAGGAACGCGGCATCGTGACCGTGACCGCGACCGAGGAGCCGGGCAACTATGCCGTGCGGGCCGGGGGCGACGTCGGGGGTGCGTCCACCGGCTTCAGCGCGAACCTCCCGTCGTCGGCCATCGACTTCACCAGAATTCCGCCGGCCGACCTCGCCGCCCTGCTCGGGCCGCGGGCTCGGCTCGCCCGCACCGAGGCGGAGCTGGTGCGGGACGTCAATCTCGAACGCGTCGGCTCGGAGCTCTACGGCTGGGTGATCCTCCTGGCCGCGCTGGCGATGGCCGGCGACTGGATCGTGGCGAATCGGTTCTATGCGCCGCGGGAGGATCGGGCGGCCGCGACCACCGCGGCCGACTTCGCCGATGCGGGGGCCGCTGGCGATGAGTCGATGCCACCTCCCGCGCCCGGTCAGCCGCCCATGCCGCCCCCGGTGCCGTCTGCCGCGAGTCGATCGACGCCGCCTCCTTTGCCCACGGCCGCCTCGCGGGCCGGGCCGCCGCCCGTGCCGGAGGTGGAGGCATGATCGCGGCCACCACCCTGGAAGACGTGTCGCTCCACTTCGATCCCGTGGGGTCGTGGGTGCTCGTCGCACTCGTCACGCTCGCACTGGCCGCCGTGCTGATTGCGGTGCCACCGGACCGCTCGCGTGCCGGCGGCTGGCGGCTCATGATGCTCGTCGGCCTGAGGCTGGCGGCGTTTCTGGCGCTCGTGGCCTGTCTGCTGCGGCCGACGTTCGTCGCCACCCAGAAGGCGCGGCAGCAACAGACGCTCATCGTACTGGCCGACGCATCGAAGAGCATGACCGTGGCCGACGGGGCGGACGGCCGCACCCGCTGGCAGGAACTGGAGGCGGCCCTCGCCGCCGCCGAACCGGCAGCCCGGAAACTGGCGGCCAACGGCGACTTCGAGATCGCGGCCTGGCTCTTCGACAAGGAGGCGCGTCCGCTGGCGGCGAAGCAGGGCAATGCGTTTCCGCTGGAGGCATGGCGGGAGGCGGTGACGGCCGAGGAGACGGCGATCGGCGGGGCCCTCGACGACGCGGTGCGGGCCGCGGCCGGCCGCAGCCTTGCCGGCGTGATCGTGCTCGGCGACGGGGCACAGCATGCCTATGCCCCGCGCGACCTGCCCCCGCAGACGGCGGCGCGGCGGCTCGCGGATGCCGGTGTACCCCTCTGGAGCATCACGTTCGGCCAGCAGCGGGCCGGCGGCCAGGGCCGCGACGCAGCGGTCGTGAATCTCACGGCCGCCGAGACGGTGTCGCTGAAGAACACGCTCGAGGTCGCGGGCCGCGTGCGGCTCGAGGGCTTCGCGGGCCGTGAGGCGGAGGTGCGGCTGCTCGCCGAGGCGGACGATGGCCGCATGGCCCAGGTGGCCGTGACGCGGGTGCGTTCGGACGGCGAGGTCGTCGACGAGCCGGTGCGGCTGGAGTGGACGCCGACGAGCGTGGGTGAACGCAAACTCACGCTGCGGATCGAGCCGGTGGAAGGGGAAGTCGTCGTCGCCAACAACGAGCTCTCGACGTTCGTCGACGTCGTCGATGGTGGCCTGCGGGCGCTCTATCTCGAGGGGGCACTGCGGGTGGAGCAGCGGTTTCTCCGCCGTGCGTTGGCCGCGAGCCCCGACATGCAGGTCGATTTCCAGTGGATCGATTCGGCCCGCCGCGACCGCTGGCCGGTCGATCTCGCCCGGGCCTTCGCCGGCGACTACGACGTGTTTCTCATCGGCGATCTCGACGCGGCCGCCCTGCGGCCCGACGACCTGAAGGCGCTCGCGGCGAAGGTGGAGGCGGGCGCGGGCATCGGTTTTTTGGGGGGCATCCACTCGTTCGAGGCGGGCGGCTGGGGCAGCACGCCCCTGGCACCGCTCCTGCCCTTCGAACCTGATCGGCTCGCGCGGCAGCCGTTCGACGAGCCGGTGCGGGAAGGCCTCCATCTGCCGGGGCCGCTCCGGCTGCTGCCCGATCCTCGGTTTGGCAGCGTGTCGATCCTCCGGCTCGGGAGCGATGCCGCCGATACCCGGGCGGCCTGGGAGGCGATGCCGCCGGTCGATGGGGCCAACGATCTGGGCCGACTCGTGCCCACCGCCAAGCCGCTCGCCGTCACGCCCGATGGCCGGCCGCTGCTCGTGGCCCGTGAGTATGGCGCGGGCCGCGTGCTCGCCTTCGCGGTCGACTCCACCTGGCGGTGGGTGATGCAGGGTGCGGCCGAGAGCCACAAGCGGTTCTGGCGACAGCTCGTGCTCTGGCTGGCGAAGCAGGACGAGGCTGCCGCCGACACGGTCTGGGTGCGGCTCGCGCAGCGACGGCTGCCGCCGGGCACCCCGCTCCCGTTCGACGTCGGCATCACGACACCCGACGGCACGCTGCCCGCCGGCGTGGCCTTCGAGGCGAGCGTCGTCTCGCCGTCGGGGCAGCGGCGGCCGGTGCGCGTGGTGCGGCGGGGTGAAACGTTCTCGGGACAGATTACCGAGTGTGTGGAGCCGGGCGATTGGAAACTCGTGGTCGTGGGCACGCGACCGGGCGAGCCGCCGCTCAAGGAATGCTCGCGGCGGTTCACCGTGTTTCGCCAGGATCTCGAACTGGCGAATCCGCGTGCCAACCCCCTGCTCATGAAGCAGCTGGCCGAGGTGACGACGGGGGGCGTGCGGCTGCCGGAGGAGCTGCCTGCGGTGCTCGAGGAGATCGCGAGCCGGCCGCCGGAGTTCGAGACCCGGGAACAGTGGACGGCGACCCCCTGGGATACCTGGCCGATGCTGCTCCTGTTGGCGGGATGCCTGTGCACCGAATGGACGCTGCGGAAACGCTGGGGCCTTGTGTGAAGGGCGGGGTTTTCGCATTTCGGGCAGGCCCGACGTTTGCTATCGTCCCGCTCCCATTGCGTCGCGGAGCGAGAGCGTGCCGAAACGGCGACAGATTCGTGAAAAGCTGCTGTTCGGCGGGCTGCTGGTAGCCGTGCTGGTGGCCGTGCTGTCGGCGAGCAGCTTTCTCGGTATCTATTCGTATCGTCGGCTCGTGCGGGCGCTCTCCTGTCGGGCGGCCGAACTGCCCCAGGCCGCTCAGCTGGGCCATTCGGTGAGCCTGGTGCGACTGGCCCATGCGCGGGCGCTCGCCGGCGACACCGATGCGGTGACGGAATTCGTCGCCGGCATCGTCGCCACGGGCGCCGCCCTCGACGGCTACTGCGCGGAACTCGCGGCCGGCGAACTCGACGACATGCCGTTCGCCGACCGCTCCCGCGAGCGCGACACCTCCATGCGGATCGCCGGCTGTCTCGAATCGATCGACGGGCTCGTGCGCCGCGGCGGCGGCGTCGAACTCGGGCCGGCCGACTCCCGCCGCGCGATGCTTGCCGACGTGGAGCCGCACCTCGAGTCGCTCGCCGACCTCACCGAGGAGCTGCCCTCGTTTCTCCAGGCCCGCCTCCACGATCTCTCCGACGAGGTCCGCACTCGATACCGCTCGCTCATCTTCACGACCTGGGCCGCCGCCTCCGCGGCCGTGCTGCTGCTCGCCGCCCTCGGCGTGCTGACCTACCGCTGGGTCTTCCGCCCACTGCGGCAACTTGGGCACGGCTCGCGGCGGGTCGCCGCCGGCGACTTCAGCTACCGCCTCCAGCTCGACACCCGCGACGAGATGGCCGAATTGGCCGACGCCTTCAATGCGATGACGACCCGCTTTCAAGAGATTCGGGACGATCTCGACCGTGAGGTGCAGCTCCGCACCCGCGAGGTGATCCGCGGCGAGCAGCTGGCGAGCGTGGGTTTTCTGGCTGCGGGCGTGGCCCACGAGATCAACAATCCGCTCGCCTCCATCGCCATGTGCGCCGAGTCGCTCGAAAGCCGCCTGCAGGAACTGGGGGCCGACGCAGCCGACGCCCAGGTGGCCCGCCGCTACGTGGAGCTGATCCAGGCCGAGGCCTTTCGCTGCAAGGGGATCACCGAGAAGCTGCTCGACTTCTCGCGACTCGGCGAGGTGCGGCGACAGGCCACCGGGCTGCTGGCGATCGTCCGCGACGTCGCCGACATGCTCCAGCACGTGGGCCGATTCAAAGGCCACGCGATTGCGATCGAGAGCGACCAGGACGTGCTCGCGCTCGTCAATCCGCAGGAGATCAAGCAGGTCATACTCAACCTGCTCGTCAACGCGCTCGATTCGATCGAGGGCGAAGGGGGTGTGAGGGTGAGCGTGCGGCGGAGCCCGCTGGCCGAGACCGGCGTCGGCGGCTGCGAGGCCGTGCTCACGATCACCGACGACGGCTGCGGCATGACCGACGAGGTGCTCGAACACCTGTTCGAGCCGTTCTTCACCCGCCGCAAACAGGGCCAGGGCACGGGTCTCGGCCTCTCCATCGTTCACCGGATCGTGACCGACCACGGGGGCCGCATCGAGGCCACGAGCCCGGGGCCCGGCCAGGGCTCGACCTTCCGGGTCACGCTGCCGGTCGCCGAAGTCGGCGTGGCGGCGACCCGCGAGGCCCGGGCCGCCTGATCCACCCCGCCGCTCAGCCCCACCAATGGTTCAAGCCCACCCCATTCGCCCACCAGCTTCCCAGGATGAGCCGATGAAACAGCATGTGCGTCCCCTGCGGGTCTTGTTCGCCGACGATGAGGCGTCGCTCCAGGAGCTGATGCGGATCGAACTGCCGCGGCTCGGCCACGAGGCCACCGTCTGCCCCGACGGCCGCACGGCGATCGCGGCCCTCGACCGCTCCAGCTACGACTGTGTGATCGTCGATCTCGACATGCCCGGCGTCGGTGGCCTCGACGTGATCGCCCGCGTGCGGGAGACCTCGCCCGACACGGAGACGGTGATCGTCACCGGCAAGTCGTCGGTGGAGAGCGCCGTGACGGCGGTGCGGCACGGGGTGTTCGATTACCTCACCAAGCCATGCAAGCTGGCCGACATCCAGGCCGTGCTCGAGCGGGTGCGGAAGAAGCGGGAGCTCACGTCGCGGCTCCGGGCGCTCGAGCAACGGGTGCGGCGGGCCGAAGGGGCCACGCAGCTCGTGGGAGGGTCGGCAGCGCTCGAACAGGTGCGGAGACTCGTCGCCCGGGTGGCGGCGAGCGAGGCCACCGTGCTGGTGCGGGGCGAGACGGGCACCGGCAAGGAGCTCGTGGCCAGGGCCATCCACGAGGGGAGCCCGCGGGCCGCGGGGCCGCTCGTGGCCGTGAACTGCGGGGCGCTGCCGGAGCATCTCGTGGAGAGCGAGCTCTTCGGCCACCGCAAGGGGGCCTTCACCGGCGCCGACGAGCACCGCGCCGGGCTCTTCGAGGTGGCTGACGGCGGGACGATCTTTCTCGACGAGATCGGAGAGCTGCCGAAGCCGCTTCAGTCGCGGCTGCTCCGCGTGCTGGAGAGCGGTGAGATTCGCCGCGTGGGCGACAATCAGCCGATCACCGTCGATGTGCGGGTGGTCTGTGCCACACACCGGTCGCTCGAAAGCATGGTGGCGGCGGGGGAGTTTCGCGAAGATCTCCTCTTTCGAATCAATACGTTCGAGGTCACCGTGCCGCCGCTGCGCGACCGTTGCGACGATATTCCGGAGCTCGTCCAGCACTTCGTGCGGAGGTCGAAGCCGCAGACGCCCCCCGAGGCGGTCGTCGCCGAGCAAACCTTCTTCGCTGCGCTGGCGGCCCACCAGTGGCCCGGCAACATCCGTGAGCTGGCCAACGTGGTGGAGCACTCGCTCGTGCTCTGCGATGCGCTGCCGCTCACGGCTGCCCATCTGCCGGCCCGGTTCGGCGGCATGAGGCCCGCGCCTGTCGCCCCGCGGCCGATGCCCGAGGCGAATCGAGTGGCTCCGCTTGTCGTCGCCGAATCAACCGCGGCAGCGACCCCTGGCCCGAAGCCGGTGACGCTTCGTGAGCTCGAGATGCAGGCGATCCTCGAGAGCCTCGAGCGGCACCGCGGCAACAAACCGCGTGCCGCCGAAGAACTCGGGATCAGCCTGAAGACGCTCTACAACAAGATCCATCAGCTGCAGGACGTCGCGACCGAAAAATCGGCGTAGTCGCGTGGTGAGGCGGCCCGCATGATCCCCCGGCTTGCGCCTGGGGGCTTGTATGGGGCGGGGGCGCGCACGGAAGCCCCGATGCGCAAGCGCGGGGATCAATCCGGTTGGCGGTGAGGCAGCCCGGATTATCCCACGGCTTGCGCCCGGGAGCTTGTATGGAGTGGGGGCACACATGGAAGCCCCGATGCGCAAGCACGGGGATCGATGCGATCGCTTACGTCTTCCGTACGACGCCGACGAGCACGCCGAGGACCTTGGCGTTCTTCACGTAGATCGGCTTCATCGACGAGTTGGCAGGCTGAAGACGGATGCGGTCCCGCTCCGGGAACCACTGCTTCAGCGTCGCCTCGCCGTCTTCGGTCTGAGCCACGACGATGTCGCCGGAATGCGCCGACTGCTTCTTCTGGATCACCACCCAGTCACCGTCGGCGATCTGGGCGTCGATCATCGAATCGCCCATCACCTTCAGCACGAAGTGGTTGTCACGGTTGAAGAGGCTCTCGAAGTCGATCCGCTCCTTCTGCTCGTCGGCGGTGCGGAGGGCACCAGCCGCCACCCAGCCCGCCATCGGCAGGCCGCGGAGGTGGGCGGGCTCATTCACCAGTTCGATGGCTCGCGACATGTTGCGGCCCCGGGTGATCAGCCCCTTGCGCTCGAGCGCCTTGAGGTGGCAGACGACGCCATTGGGCGAGCGGATCTTGAAGGCCTGTCCGATCTCCCGCACCGTGGGGCCGTAGCCGCGGGAATGGATCTTGTCGCGAATGAAGGCGTAAATCTCCATCTGCCGCTCGGTGGGGGCGTCTCCGGCATCTGCCTCGTTGGTGGCGGGGGGGCCGAAAGGATTGCCACGCAGGGCGGCAGCCGCGGCGGCGACCCGGCGGGGCTTGGGGCGGTCGGAGGTGGAGCGCTTGGACGAACTGCGACGCTTCGATGCGGTGGCCATGAATGTTGAGCGGAAAGCCGCTTTCCTGGGGGAAAAAGCATGAACGACCGTATCTTACTATACGATCGTTCATTTTCAAGAGGGCGTCGAGTTTTTTTCGGTTTTCTGCCCGCCCCTCGCCTCCCGGAGAAGCACCGCGGTACGATGCGGTGGATCAGGTAGCCCGGGAGAAGCTTCGATGCCAGCGTTGTTGTGTCGGTCGTGGGTCTGGGTGGCGTGTGCCTATGGGGGACTCGTGGCCGGTGGGGCGGTGGCGGAGCCCGTGGCCGAGCAGGCTGCTCCAGCGGAGAAGCGAGCCGAGGCGAAGCCCGCCCGAAAGGCAGCCACCGAGGTGATTGCCCACATTGCGCTCGAAGGCAGCCTGCCCGAAGGGGTGGGGCAGCCGGGGCTGCTCGCCGACGTGAAGCCGCACCTCCATCGGCTCGTCGAGCGGATCGACCGGGCTGCGGGCGATGCGAAGGTGAAGGGGGTGCTGCTGGCCGTTGCGTCGCCTGACCTGGGCCGGGCCCGGCTCGAGGAGCTGCGGGCCGCGATCGGTCGGGTGCGGGCCGCCGGCAAGCCGGTGACGGCCCATCTCGTGGGCGGAGCGCCGGCACAGTTTCTGGTCGCCTCCGCCTGCGATTCGATCATGCTCGCCCCCGCGGCCACGCTCGAGATCACCGGTGTGCGGGCGGAGATGACGTTTTTCAAGGCGCTGCTCGATCGGCTCGGCGTGGAGGCCGAGATCCTGCAGGTGGGTGAGTTCAAGGGGGCCGGCGAGCCGCTCACCCGCACGAGCATGAGCCCCCAGCTGCGGGCCCAATATGAGAGCTTCGTCGGCGACCTCTACGAGCAGCTCGTCGAGCGGGTGGCCGCCGATCGAAAACTGCCGGTGGAGCGGGTGCGGGAGCTCGTCGATACCGGCGTGTTCACACCCGAGGCGGCCCGCGAGGCGGGCCTCGTCGATGCCGTCGGCTACGAGGACGAGGCGCTGGCCGCCCTGTCAAAACGAGTCAGGTCTGACGAGCCAAAAATCGCCCGCGACTACGGCCGGCGGAAGATCGACGACGACTTCTCCGGCATCGGTGGCCTGGTGAAGCTCATGGAGCTGTTTGCAGCGCGGGACGGCACCGCGCCCTCCGGCGACGGCAAGCGGATCGCCGTCGTACACGTCACGGGGGAGATCCGCGAAGGTCGCGGCCGTGACGATCTGCTGGCGGGTGGGGCCGCGGGCTCGGACGACGTGATCGCCGCGATCCGCGAGGCCGCCAAGGACGAGCAGGTGGCGGCGATCGTGCTGCGGATCGACTCCCCCGGCGGCTCGGCCCTGGCCAGCGACCTCATCTGGCGGGAGGCGGAGCGGACGAAAAAGCCGGTGGTAGCGAGCCTTTCCGACACCGCCGCCAGTGGCGGCTATTACATCGCCGTCGCAGCCGATCGGATCGTGGCGGCCCCGGGCACGCTGACCGGCTCGATCGGCGTCGTCGGCGGCAAGGTCGCGGTCGGCGACGCGCTCGAGAAGGTGGGCGTGCATACCGACGTCGTCAGCCGCGGCCGCAACGCCGGCTGGCTGTCGATGACGACGCCGTTCAAGGATCACGAGCGGGAGGCCTTTCTGGCAACGATGCGGGACGTCTACCGGCTCTTCACCACGAAGGTGGCGGCCGGCCGCAGGCTCGAGCCCGATCGCGTCAAGGAACTGGCCGAGGGCCGCGTGTTCACCGGGCGCATGGCGAAGGAGGCGGGGCTCGTGGATCGGCTGGGCACGCTCGACGACGCCATCGACGAGGCGCGGAAGCTCGCAGGCATCGAGGCCGACGAGAAGACCGACCGCCTGCTGCTGCCGAAGCCCCGCGGGCTATTCGACGATCTCTTCGGCGCCGCGGGCAAGCCGGCCGATCCGGTCGCGGCGGTGCGGGCGATCCTGATGTCGCGGATCGGGCGGCTGCCGGGGCTCGATGTCCTCGCCACCGAAGCTGACACGCTCGTGGAGGTGTGCTCCGGCACGCCGCAGCTCATCCTGCCCGCACGGGTGCGAATCCGGTGAGCAGGCGGCACTTCGCCTACCAGGCGAAATGGGCGAACGCCTTATTGGCGTCGGCCATGCGGTGCACGTTGTCACGCTTCGTGACGGCGGCGCCTTCCCGCTTGTAGGCGGCGATGATCTCCTCCGCCAGTTTCTCGAACGTGCCGCGGCCCTTCTTCTCGCGAACGGCCTGGAGCAGCCAGCGGATCGCCAGCGACTGCTGCCGGTTGCGGTTGACCTGCATCGGCACCTGATAGGCGGCACCACCGACTCGCTTCGAACGCACTTCGACGGCCGGCTTGATGTTCTCGATGGCCCGGTTGAAGACCTCGATCGGCTCGGCATCGCTGATCTTCTTCGCGACGATGTCCATCGCCTTGTAGAAGATGTTCTGGGCGATGCTCTTCTTGCCGTCCTCCATCAGGCAATTGATGAACTTGCTGGCGAGGAGGGACCCGTAGCGGGGGTCGGGGCGGAGCTGTTCGCGGCTGGCGGTGATGTTTCCCATGATCGTCGTCTTTCGTGGTCAGTGTCTCGAGAAATGAGCCTTCGTGGATCAGCCCTTCTTGGCGCCGTAGAGGCTGCGGGACTGCTTGCGGCCCTGCACGCCGAGCGTGTCGAGGGCACCGCGGATGATGTGGTATCGCACACCCGGCAGGTCGCGAACTCGGCCGCCGCGGATGAGCACGATCGAGTGCTCCTGGAGGTTGTGACCCTCGCCTGGGATGTAGACCGTGACTTCCTTCTGATTGGAGAGCCGCACACGGGCGATCTTCCGGAGGGCCGAATTCGGCTTCTTCGGGGTCATCGTCCGCACCTGGAGACACACGCCGCGCTTCTGCGGGCAGCGGTCGAGCACGGGCGACTTGGAGAACTTCCGCTTGGGGCGGCGACGGCTACGAACGAGCTGGCTGATCGTGGGCATACGTATTGATGTGGGGCTGGGACTCGGGAACCCCAAAAGGTAGCCGATGAACCGAGGCGATGAAAGCCGGCCCTCAAAAAACCGCTGTTTTTTGAGCCCGCCTCGCCGAAACCGCCGGGACGCGATCCGGAAAGACATCCCCCGGCTTGCGCCTGGGGGCTTTGATGGGGAAGCTCGCGCGACATAGAAGCCCCCATGCGCAAGCAGGGGGATCAATGCGGCCACCACCCCGAACAGCCCCCGGCTTGCGCCTGGGGGCTTTGATGGGGAAGCTCGCG
>JBILVW010000053.1:0-11322 GCA_044370205.1 Pirellulales bacterium
AGGCGTAGGCCTTTCGTCGTGCGTCGAAATCCATCTGTGACTCGATGATCCCCACGGAGAGCCCGAGCGCTTCGTAGATCGGCCGCATCCATTCGGCGTCACGGCGGGCGAGGTAGTCGTTGACCGTTGCCAAGTGGGCACCCTTGCCGGCGAGGGCATAGAGGGCCAGCGGAAGCGTGGCGACGAGCGTCTTGCCCTCGCCCGTCTGCATCTCCAGGATGGCGCCGTGAACGAGGGCCGTGCCGGCCAGGAGTTGCACGTCGTAGTGCCGCATGCCAAGCCGTCGGCGGCCGGCTTCGCGGGTTGCCGCGAAGCAGTCGACGAGAAGCGAGTCGATCGGCTCGCCTGCCTTGGCACGGTAGGAGAGTGAGCGGCCGAGCCGCTTGAGGGCCACGTCATCGATGGCCTCCATGGCGGGAGCGAGTTCCTCGATGCGGCGCACCTGACGCCGCGTCGCCGCCGTGATGGCCGGACGCCTGCCTGGAGCGATGCCTTGTAGCCAATCAAGCATTGGGGGAACTCGTACGCCCGGGCGTTTGAGGAGCCTCGGCACGCATGATATCAGGCCGCCGTGGCCGGCATTTTCATACAAGCCCCCAGGCGCAAGCCGGGGGATGGTTCGGGGTGCCACCCGGATTGATCCCCCTGCTTGCGCATGGGGGCTTGTATGGCTTGGGGGCTAGTACCGCGGCACCGTGGTCAGCGGGGTGGCGCGGGCGGGAGGCATCGACGAGGCGCTCGTGGCGAATGGATTCCACGTGGTGCTCGGGGCCGGCTGCTGGGGCATCTGGGCCGTGACCTGCTGCTGAGCGTTGGTGAGAGCCTGCTGGCCCTGGTTCACGTATTGCTGGGTCTGCTGCTGGGCGCCGTTGAACGCCTGCTGGGTTTGGTTTTGCAGCTGGTTGTTCATCTGCTGCCACTGGTTATTGAGGCCTTGCTGGTACTGGTTCGCGGTGGCCTGCGCCTGGTTCGTCAGCTGTTGCTGCTGATTTGCCAGCGTCTGCTGCATCTGATTGGCATACTGCTGCGGCGCGGCTTGCATCTGGTTCGCGTATTGCTGCACCTGCGGATTCAGAGGTGGTGCCGTGGGGGCTGGTTGAGCCGCATAGGTCGGAGCGGCTGGCTGCGACCATGACCAGGTGTTGGCCGGCGGCGCGGCGGGGGCTGCAGGCGCAGTGCCCTGCCACTGCGTCGCAGGGCCCGGCATCGGCGGTGCACTGGATCCGGCGGGATACGCGGCGCCCTGTGGCATCGTCGCCCAGCTGCCATATTGAGCCGGCTGCCCGATCATTCCCGTGCCAGGCGGCGGCACCGTGCCGGCAGCGTTGGGTGTCTGGCAGCCCGCGAGGCAGAGCAGGGCGATGGCCGCCAACGCGGCGGTTGCCAGGCAGAGATACGAGCGGTGTTCGCTGGCCGATGCGAGCTGGTGGTCGGGGGGCACGGCATTCACTCCGCTGGAAGACGGTTTGGAAAGCTTCCGCCGTCGAGGACAATGGGGGCGGACGATAGCGACCGCGACGGCTGGGTCCAGATCAATTCCTCGCCCAGTCACGCCATGCCGCGACTGGGCGGCCGGCATCCCAGATTGCCTGTCTTGTTTGTTCGGTGGTGATGGTGGTCGATTCCCCAAAAAACGTGAGTAGTGCCGGGCCGCTCGGAACGCGGCTCACGGCTGAACTCCGCCGCGAGGCGGAACGATTGGGCTTCGCTCGCATGGGCATAGCAGCCGTCGGGCGGCCGCCTTACCACGAGACGTTTCAGCGCTGGCTCACCCAGGGGCTGGCGGGGCCGATGCAGGAATGGCTTTCCCGTCATGATCCGTTGCGTGCCGATCCGACGATCCTTCTTCCCGGGGCGCGGAGCGTCATCATGCTCGCCACCGACCATGCCACCGGGCCATCGATAGGGGAGGGGATGGCCATCGATCCCGAGCCTGGCCGCGGTCGTGTGGCCCGCTACGCCTGGGGCGACGACTACCACGACCTGCTGCGGACACGGGCAAATGCCGTCGGGAAGTGGATCGAGGAACGAGTGCCGGGCTCCCGTACGCGGGGCGTCGTCGATTCGGCCCCGTTGGCCGAGCGCGACTTCGCGTGGCTCGCGGGACTGGGCTGGATCGGAAAGAACACGATGCTGATCTCGCCGCAGGCCGGCAGTTACTTCTTTCTGACGGCAGTCCTGACCGACCTCGAGTTGCCCACCGACACGCCACTGGCGGTCGATCACTGCGGCACCTGCACCGCCTGTCTCGATGCCTGCCCGACCGACGCCTTTCCCGAGCCGCGGGTGCTCGATGCGAATCGGTGCATCAGTGCCCTCACGATCGAGCATCGCGGAGGCGTGCCGAGCGAGCTTCGGGCGGGCATGAATACCTGGGTGTTCGGCTGCGACATCTGCCAGGAGGTGTGTCCATGGAACCGACATGCCCCCGGTTCAACGGAGCCGACGTTTCAGCCGCGAGACGCAGATCCCACGCTCGATCTCGCCGACCTGCTCTCGCTCGACGACGCCGGCTTTCGGAAGCGGTTCAAAGATTCACCGCTCCTGCGTGCCAAACGACACGGCCTCGCGCGGTCGGCGGCCATCGCGCTCGGGAATCGACCGCATCCGCCCGCGTTCGCCGCGCTCGCTGCGGCTCTTCGCGATGCCGAGCCGGTCGTGAGAGAAGCCGCTGCATGGGCCCTTGGCCGCTGGATCGAGCGAGGGGTCATGGCAGAGGAGGCCCGTAGGGCCTTCGCGACCTGCGAATCTCAGGTCTCGTCGATGTCGGCGGCCGGGTCGCGGCCGGCTCCATCCGCGGAATAGAAGCGGTCGAGAACGGCCTGCCAGTCGGCGTTGACCTTCGCGCCGATGAAGGCGTCCCTGACGGCCATGAATTCCGGGTGCACGCGGGCATACTTGATCGCGAACTTTCGCATCGTGCGGCCTGCGAGATCCTCGCCGTGAAGCTCCACGGCGAGCCGCCAGTGTTCCCGCAGCGCCTCCCGCTGTTCGTGGATCGTTGGCCAGTCGAGCGGCGGCTGTCCGGCGAGCAGGGCCCGCGTCTGGGCGAAGATCCAGGGGTTACCGATCGCCCCCCGGGCCACGCTCACGCCATCGACGCCCGTGCGTTCGAGCATGGCGACGCAGGCCTCCGCGGAGAAGAGGTCGCCGGAGCCGAGCACCGTGCGGCTGCCGGCATGCCGTTTCACGGCGGCGAGAAAGTCCCAGTCGCTCGGGCCGACGTATTTCTGCTGCACGGTTCGGCCGTGCACGGTGATCGCCGCCACGCCCCGGGCGAAGGCGCCGTCGAGGATCATCCAGAAGTTGTCGGCGCTCTGCGGTGAATCGTCGAGGCCGCGGCGCATCTTGAGCGTCACCGGCACCTGGGGTGGCACGGCGGCCCGCACCTTCTCGACGATCTCCAATGCCGTCTGTGGCTGCGAGAGCAGGAAGCCGCCGCGGCAGCGGCCGAGCACCTTCTTCACGGGGCAGCCGAAGTTGATGTCGATGACGTCGTAGCCCTCTGCGACGAGCCGCCGTGCCGCCGGTGGAAAATCGTCGGGGTTCGCACCCATGAGCTGCCCGCCCACCGGATGCTCATCGTCGGCGACCGCCAGACGGGCGAGGTTCCGGCGGTTGGTGCCCACGGCCGTCACGAATTGGTCGAGCAGCACCTCGCCCAGCGAGTAGGCCGCACCATGACGGCGAGCGACCACCCGCATCGCCCGGTCGCTGTAGCCGGCCAGTGCCGCCTGCACGACCGGGGCTTCGAGTCGAACGTCGCCGATCGCAAGCGTCCGCGACGAAGCGGTCGCCAGGGTCACGTGAGCACCGGACACTGATCGAACCAGGTTCGTCCTTGGGCGGCCATCCATTCCACGCTCGCCATGGGGCCCCAGTCGCCGGGCTCGTACGCGGCGATCGCTGGCATCTCAGCGGAGCCCCAGGCCCGCACGAACGGATCGATGATCTCCCAGGACTTCTCGACCTCGTCGGCCCGGGCGAAGAGGCTGGCGTCGCCCTCCATCACGTCGAGCAGCAGCGGTTCGTAGGCCTCGGGGAGCCTGCCGGCGAATTCACGCGAATAGCTGAACTCGAGGTCCGTGAGCCGCAGTTTCATGCCGGCACCGGGAACCTTCGTGTGAAAGTGCAGCTGGATGCCCTCGGCGGGCTGGATCTGGATCACGAGCCGATTGGCCTCGCGGTGGAACGTCCGTCGTCCGTCCGCGAACAGTTCGAGTGGAGGCTGGCGAAACCCGATCACGATCTGCGTCGTGCGACAGCTCATCGCCTTGCCGCTGCGAAGATAGAAGGGCACGCCCTGCCAACGCCAGTTGTCCACCTCAAGGCGAACGGCGCCGAACGTGGCCGTCTGGCTGCCGCTGGGAACTCCGGGCTCTTCGAGGTAGCCACGGTACTGGCCGCGGACGCCCGCTGCCGCGACCTCCCCGGGGGCCAGCGGATGAATGGCGTCGAGCACCTTCACCTTCTCGTTCCGCACGGCCGTGGCGTCGAACCGCACCGGCGCCTCCATGGCGGTCACCATCAGCAGCTGGAGTAGATGGTTCTGGAACATGTCGCGGAGCACGCCAGCCGTGTCGTAGTAGCCGGCACGACGCCCCACCATGACCTCCTCGGCCACGGTGATCTGCACGTGGTCGATGTAGCGACGATTCCAGATCGGCTCGAAGATCGTGTTGGCGAACCGCAACGCCAGGATGTTCTGCACCGACTCCTTGCCGAGGTAGTGGTCGATGCGAAACACCTGCCGCTCGCGGAAGACCGCATGCAGGTGCTCGTTGAGGGCCCGGGCGGTCGTCAGGTCGGTGCCGAACGGCTTCTCGACGACGATCCGCCGAGGGCCGTTCGTTTCGGCCGCCATGCCATGCCCGCCGAGCGACGACACGATCGACTCGTAGAACTGCGGAGCCGTGGCCAGGTAGTAGACTCGCGTCGATTCCTGGCCGCCCTCCAGCGCCGCGAGTCGTGCCTCGAGGGCCGTAAAATCCTCGGGCCGGCCGATGTCGCCCGGTTGGTAGTGGATGGAGGCGGCGAATCTCGTCCACGAGGCATCGTCAAGCGGGCCGCAGTCGCAGTGTTTCGCGGTCGTCTCGCGGAGGCTGGACCGCCACTGGTCGTCGCTCATCGGCGTTCGCGAGAAGCCCACGATTCGCGTGTGCGGCGGGAGCGCGTCCGACCGCATCAGGTTGTAGAGCGCGGGCACGAGTTTACGGCTCGTGAGGTCGCCCGATGCTCCGAAGATGACGACGGTGTGGCCCATGTCACAGGCTCATTCCGGTGAAGCCGCCATCGACATAGACCTCGGCGCCGGTCATGAAACTGCCTGCCACGGGGGCGCAGAGCAGGATCGTCGCGCCGAGCAGTTCGTCGGGGGTGCCGAAGCGGTTCATGGGCGTCTTGGACATGATCGCCGCCGTCCGCTCGGGTGAAAGGATCTTTCGGTTTTGCTCGGCGGGGAAAAATCCGGGGCAGAGCACGTTCACCCGCACGCCCTTCGGGGCAAGTTCCCGGGCCACGTTCTTGGTGTAATTCACCACGGCCGCCTTCGATGCCGAATAGATGAACACCTTCGACAGCGGCTTGTCCGCCGAGACGCTTCCGATGTTCAGGATCGCCCCGCCGCCGAGCGAGGCCATGTGGGCCCCGAAAATCTGGCAGCCGAGATGCGTGCTCTTGAGGTTGGTGTCGAGCACCTTGGAGAAATCGTCATCCGGAATCTCGAAATACGGCACGGATGAGTTCACGCCGGCGCAATTGACGAGGATGTCGGCTCGGCCTCGGGCGCGGATCGTCGCCTCGAGCAAGGCCTTTACGCTCTCGCGGTCGACGGCATCGACGCTGATGAAGGTGCCATCGCCGCCGTCCGCCTTGATCGCATCGACCCTGGCGTTGCCGCGGTCGGCGCCGCGTCCGGCCACCACCACGAAAGCGCCGGCTTTTGCCAACCCTTCAGCCAAAGCTCCCCCCAGCACGCCCGTGCCGCCGACGACGACGGCCGTGCGGCCCTGCAGGCTGAAGAGCTTCTCGAGAAACGGACTCGCCACGTGGTGCCTCGCTTTCAGCTCACTGGCCGCCGAAGGTCGAGCCACTCGGTGTGGAACGTCCCCTGCTTGTCGGTGCGCTCGTAGGTGTGTGCTCCGAAGTAGTCACGCTGGGCCTGGAGCAGATTGGCCGGCAGGTTTGCATGACGATAGCCGTCGTAGTAGGCGAGTGCCGTCATGAAAGCTGGCACCGGCACGCCGATCGTGGCGGCCGTGGCGACGACGTGCCGCCACGACTTCTGGGCCTTGGCCAGGGCATCGGCGAAGTAGGGCGCCAGCATGAGGTTTTCGAGATTCGGCTGTGCCTTGTATGCCTCGTAGATCCGCTCCAGGAACTGAGCCCGGATGATGCAGCCGCCACGCCACATCATGGCGATCGCACCATAGTCGAGTGGCCAATCATGCTCCTTCGCGGCAGCTGCCAACTGAACGTACCCCTGGGCGTAACTCGCGATCTTCGACGCGTAGAGAGCCTGACGAACCTGCTCGATGAACTCGGCAGGGCGATCGTGGCTCGTGAGGTCGGGGCCTGTGAGCACCGTGCTGGCGCGAACTCGGGCCTCTTTCAGGGCCGATAGACAACGGGCATAGACGGCCTCCGTCACCAGCGTGCTGGGCACCCCGAGATCGAGGGCGAGCTGGCTCATCCACTTGCCCGTCCCCTTGGCGCCGGCTTTGTCGAGAATCCGATCCACCATGAACTCGCCGGTGTCGGGATCCTTGACGGTGAAGATGTCGCGAGTGATCTCGATGAGGTAGCTGTCGAGTTCGCCCTTGTTCCAGTCGGCGAACACCTGCGCGAGCTGGTCGTTCGAGAGGCCGGCGCCATGCTTGAGCAGCCAGTAGGCCTCGCAGATCAGCTGCATGTCACCGTATTCGATGCCGTTGTGAACCATCTTCACATAGTGGCCAGCGCCACGGGGGCCGACCCAGTCGCAGCAGGGAATGTCACCCTTGGGGCCGACCTTCGCCGCGATCGCCTGGAAGATCGGCTGCACGAGCGGCCAGGCCGCCTTCGACCCGCCAGGCATGAGGCTCGGGCCCTTGAGGGCTCCCTCCTCGCCCCCGGAGACACCGGTGCCGATGTAAAGCAGGCCAGCCGACTCGACGTCTTTCGTCCGCCGTTCGGTGTCGGAATAGAGCGTGTTGCCGCCATCGATGATGACGTCGCCCTTGGAAAGCAGGGGGATCAGCGTCTTGATGAGTTCGTCGACGGCCGGGCCGGCCTTGACCATCATCATCACCTTGCGAGGGGCCTTGAGCGAGGCCACCAGATCCTGAAGCGTGTGGCATCCGACCACGTTCGGCTGTCGGCCACGGCCCGACGTGAAGGCGTCGGTGACGCTGGTCGTGCGGTTGTAGACGGCGATCGAGTAGCCGCGGCTGGCGATGTTGAGGGCGAGGTTTTCGCCCATCACGGCGAGGCCGATGAGTCCGATGTCGCACGATCCCTGCGTGGTCATCCGCGGGTCACTCCTGGTGGGGTCGGAAGGATGGGAAGGACGCATACTCTATCGGTCGCTGCCGAACGCGGCCAAACCCGGCGTATTTCAAGCCTGAAATGCTCGAATTGAAGGTACGGCGGTCAGCTGGCCGATGCTAGTCGTGTCCGGAAGAGCCGCCATGTGCGGCACGACCGGCAGACTTCGCGTCACACGCAGGTCTTGACCAAATCGCCCAATTTTCCGTAGCGTTGGGCGGTCGATGAATGATGGCTCCGTAGCCAAGTGGCTAAGGCAGCGGATTGCAAATCCGCCATCGTCGGTTCGACTCCGACCGGAGCCTCTGCTTCTGAAGCCCCTGCGAATGGCCGACAACAGCGGCTTTCGCAGGGGTTTTTTGTTTTTCAGTCTCGATCGCCAAATGCATAGAACCCAAGCAGCAGGGCGAAGTATGCGGCAATAAGACCTGTCTGCATCCAGTAGGCAAGCGTGGAACGGCCATCCAGTACCGAGCCGAGCGCATCGGACGCATTGACGGCGCTCAGGCCGAGTACGGTGACGCCCAGTGCCACGAGCGCACCGGGCACAGCGCTTCGGTGCAAAGCTGCGTTCGCAAAGAGGCAGATGTACGCCACCACCGCGAAGGAAATGATCTTGTCCTGATACGCGTAGAAGGGCACGTCGTAATAGACGAACACGAGCGGGTACTTAAGGCCGAAGAAGTGGGCCACGGCCATGCAGCAAAAATAGGCCACGCCCGCCCACAGGGCGAGGCGTAGAAAAACAGGGGGCGGATTGTCGTTGTTCATGATGACGTTGGCTGCCGGCGAACGAGTGCGATCAACGGCTAGCGGCCACAGGATTATCCACACCGCTGGGCTTCATCGCGAGTCCATTGGATCGGGTGGTTAGAGCTGCGCTGCCAGCATCGACAGGCCCACACCTGCCTCGAATCCGATGCCGGCAAGATTGTGCCAGGAGCGGCTGCTATCCACCGCCGATGAGACAACTCGAGCCAAGGCAGCCACGCACCACGCTGCTCCAACAACGGTAAAGACGGGCACGGACTGTGCGACCAAGCATCCGATACCAAGGCACATAAAAAAACCGCCGTAGGTGGCCCGAAACTCGGAAATGCCTAGCGGACCGTCAGGTTTGATTCCAATAACACGGCTGACTGTAGCGGGGAGCAGCAAGCCGAGGCAACCGATCACCGCGGTGACAGCAGCTCCGCAGGTCGGTAGCAGCATCATGCCTAGGACATCCGAATCGTAGCTCTAACGAACGCGATCAATTGCTCGCGGTCGATGGATTATCCACTCGGCTGGATTGTATCGCGAGTCCGCTGCATTGCGTTGTTAAGCGCTTTCACGCTGCGACACAGGCTGCAAGTGGAAAACCCGCGCGAGCGCTGCAGTTTCTGCGATCCGGCCTGCCTTCAATGCGAAGCTTACGGCATCAAGTTTGCGGGCATCGGCTACGCTCAGGTAGGGCGCCCACCCGGTTTCGTCATCAATCAGATCAACCTCCACTTCAGCTGCAAATCGGCCTTGGTGGATCAACTTGATCTTCTTTTTTGCGGTCATGGACGCACCCTTCGCGTAAATCTCGAACCCCAGAGAGCGGGGTCGGGCTTGTAGGCGGTCACCAGCACGACAGGGCTATTGTAACCGCGAGGAATGCCTCATACCGCATGCACAGGGTTGCCCTCGGCACCCAACTGAAGCACGAGCACTGCAGCGCCTTTGGGAAAGTCGGGGTATTCCTCAAGCACGACGGCCTGGGGTACGCCGGAAAGAATGTCATCGATCCCAAGGCCGTCGTCAGCCAGGGCGTCATAGCCGTGCTCCGATACTCGCACGTCGCCTGCTGCGATCAGGTCAGCAAGTTTTTGCCACAAGGCGAACTTTTGTTTCCTGACGGTTCAGGACACTGGCTCGCAGAACGGTCCTGATCAATGGCTCGCGACCACAGAATTATCCACACCACTGGGCTTCATCGCGAGTCCATTGCATAGGATGGTTCGCAATCAGCCCTTCGCTGGCTATTGGATCCCTTGGCCCGAGAAGGCAATCCAAAGCGATGCCGCATGGAGCGCACTGATAACCAGATTCCACCACGGAACGGGGTTTTTCCAATCCGCGACAAAAAACAATGTCAGCGTTTTGTAGAGAATCTGAAGCGGAAAGAGCACAACGACAATACCCATTCGCAGCGGCACGATTAGCAAAGCCACCGCGCTTACTGCAGCGATTGCTAGATAGAGACAAGCCAGAATCCGCCGCGAGGGCGTGTCGGTCCCAAACACGACGTCAAGCTTTGGGAGTATTGAGTTGAGGCTGAACCCAGTCGCGAGGCCAAAGAACCCAGCGACAAGAACATTGACGACAAGAGACGCCACGATAATCGGCATGAAAGCACTTAACTCGATACTGCGAACGCTGGCGATCAGCGGCTCACGACCAAGGGATTATCCACACCGCCGGAGTTTATCGCGAGTCTGCCGCATCGCGTGGTTCCGTGTGCTTCTTCACGGACCCTGACACGACCTTTCTTCCGGAGGCCTTCTCCCTCTCACGCAGGCGCCGCCGAAACTCTTCCACGTCGCCGCCGCTTGCTTCCAGAAGGCGACGGCGCACCTCGTGGAGTTCGGCTACAACGGGATCCGCGTAAAGCGATTCAACCAGCATCGGAGAACTCCTCAGGCGTGACGATGAGGGGCGGCGGAAACCCTTCGGCTCTGAGTGTCTTATACAGGGCCGGCAGCAAATCCGCATTTGCGATGTGCTTGCAGTTCCACGTCAACAAGTAGTCTACGCCAGCGGTGGCAGCCAGGGCGACGTGTTGAGCATCGGCCGCTGCTTTTGCGGGGAGCAGGTGGCGGGCAATGAGAAGATCGGCAAGCCGGTCGGCTTCAGCCGATTCGCCAAGGAGCGGCAATCCTTCGAGCAGGCGAAGGCGGTCCGCCGCTGCCGTGGGATCGCCCGCCCCAGCCTCATCAAGCACCAACTGGCTGATGTAGAGGTCGAATCCCTCGCGACGCTTCTGCCACCAGCGACGCGTCAACTCCTGTCGGGCTTGGAATACAACGTCCGAGGCCGATCGCGCGGTCAGGTAGCCGACAATCGAGGTTTCGACGTAAATCGCACTCATGACAGGCCCAGTGTTTCACGGAACGATGGCGATCAGCAGCTCGCGGCCGGTTGGCCAGCCATCACTAAGGACGCTGCCCACGATTCCATTGCATCGCTTGGTTCCACGCGGGACACTTTATCGGCCCATCACAAGGTCGATACCGGAAAATACGGCTTCCATCTGTCGCTTTGGGATTTTGCCGACTCGCTCGGTCAATTGCCGCTTATCGACGGTTACAAGTTGCGACACATTCGCGACGGAATCGCGATCTAATCCAGTGTGCTTCGCATTGAGAAGCACGTTACCAGGGGCGACAGACCAGCGAAGATTGCTCGTCAGGGCAACGCACACGACCGTCGCAATCTGGCTTTGGTTCAGCGGATCCGACTGCACCACTACGACCGGCCGACGATAACCCGGGGCTGACCCTATGGGTTCAGCCAGGTCGGCCCACCAAACTTCGCACTGGGCGATTACCATTCGACTCGCTGAAGCGATTGCTGGGCAGCTGCCTGGAGAAAGGCGTCGGCCTCACCGCCGGCCTCTCGAACGGCCTGATCCATGAGCGCTGTAACTCGGTCATCATCATGGCGGGCCACGAACTCAGCGAGAGCCCGAGCGTAGAGTTGGCTGCGAGAAGTACGGAGCCGCGACGCGAGGCGCTCGGCATCCTCGAAGACGTCGTCAGGGATCGAAACGGC
>JBILVW010000383.1:0-3168 GCA_044370205.1 Pirellulales bacterium
CCGACCCTCGATGCATTCGAGAAGGGCGACGTGGAGCCGGCTCAGGGCCTTGTAGACGGCATCCGTGGACCGGCCCATGCGGGCGGCAACCTCGCGACAGGTCTTCAGCCCTGATTCATACCGCATGATAAGCAGGCTTTTCGATTTGGCCGGTAGATGTCCAAGGCAATGTCGCAGCGCGTCGAGCCGGTCGTCAGCCTGTGTCGTCGCGGAGGCGGCTTCTTTTGTCAGGAGTTCGAGCACGCGGTCGTCGAAGACCGGCCGGCCGAGCCGCCGCTGCCTCGCGAAATGCTTTAGCACGAGGAATCGGGAAAACTGGTTGGCCCAGGCGACGAAATCGGTGCCGATCGTGAAGGCGTCGAACTTTCGCCACAGCTCGAGACTGACATCCTGAAAAATGTCATCGGCATCGGCCGCCCGCGGGACAAGCACCGAGATAAACGCATGAATCCGCCGCTGGTTCGCGGCGAAGATCCGGACGAAGGCCTCATTGCGGTCGATTTTCTGGAGCATGGGCGGAGACTCACCTTTATTAATACCGAAATTCCCTCGCGACTGGACAATCGATGGCGCGACCCTCATGACGAAGGCATTGTCCAGTTTTCCGGCGTCTGGGGTATTTCATACAGATGAGAAATAGGACGGGCAGTGTCCAGACGAGGCTCAGACTTTTGGGCCTTTACGGGGGCCAAGCGGGTTTTCCAGGGATTTTTGCATGAGTTGTCTCAGCGCATCTGGTGCGCTGGAAGTCAGCCGAATGTTGGTCTTCCGCAGTCTTTTTATCTGTGTTGCAGCGGCCTTGATTGCGGGTTGCAGCGACACCGTTGATGGAATGCGGGTCTGGGGCACGGTCACCTACGATTCCCGACCGGTTCCCGAGGGCGTCATCCTGCTGACCCCAGAGGTCGGCCAGAGTGCCCCGACGGCGGGCGGGCTGATCACGTACGGCCGCTATGACCTGCCGCCCACGAAGGGACCGCGAGCCGGAGTGACCTATCGGGTGTCGATTGAAGGGCTCGAAAAGACTGGCAGAAAGATCCGGAGCCCCCAGCACCCAGAGGGAAACGATGAGAAGAAGCAATTCATCCCCCCGGAGTACAACACGCGATCAAAACTTCAGATCACAGTGTCCGCGAATCCACCGGAGAATCAGCACAATTTTCCTTTGGCAACGCCTGGCGCAATTGCTGAGTAAAAGTTGCGGGGGGCCATCCGATCGCATGTCTCCAACTTGCCTTCAATTTCTCTGTACATCCGGCCCGTGTTCTCGTTCCATCGATTTCCGTAGCCAGCCATGACCTCGTTTCGGCCCACATCGTTTTCGCCACCGCCGTTCCGCCACCGGGGGGTTACGCTGGTGGAACTTTTGGGCGTGATCGCCATCATTGGCACGCTCGTGGCCCTGCTGCTTCCGGCCGTACAGGCGGCGCGTGAGTCGGCCAGACGATCGACCTGTCAAAACAATCTCAAGCAGCTGTCGCTGGCGATGCATTCTTTTCACGATTCGCAGCTGAGGTTTCCGTACTGCAGGAAATACGACTTTAATGGGTCAGCGAGTGGATTTATTCATTCGAGGCAGTGGAACAGCACGTTCACCTACGGGTATTCCACGCAGATCCTTCCGTTCATCGAGCAGGGAGGTCTCCAGTCGAGGTTCACCTCATATCCGCAGAAGATGTCCGTCTCCGGCAACAGCGCGTCAGTTTTCAGTGGATCAACGGGGACTTCGCTCTACACGGCGAGAACGACGATCGTGGCCGGACTTGTTTGTCCCAGCGATGGACGCGGCGCGTTCCTCAGCGAGACCTCTGACGCGAACTGGACCAGGATTAGGGGGAATTACGTGGTGTGCATCGGTCCCGGCAACATGTTCGGCACAGCACTTGGCGGCGGCCTGGCGGGCCCTGGTGCCTTTCAGGTGAAGATCGACCAGAGCTTCGACGCCAATACTCTTTCCCAAGCACAGATAGCGCACTTCAGGGATGGCACGAGTAACACCCTGTTGATGTCTGAGATCATCCGGATCACCGTCCGTGAGACGTGGCAGGGACTTCCAGGCGATATCCTCGCTGCCTCGCTCGGAGGCTCGATGTTCTCGACGTACACGACGCCCAACACGTCGGCAGCCGACGTCATGCACGCCTGCCCCGGAAGTGACGGTGGATATACACCCCTCTGCTCGGGGAACATCAGCAGCGACACGGGTCTCTACGCCGCCGCCCGCAGCCAGCACAAAGGGGGTGTGCAAGCCGCGATGGCCGATGCGGCAGTGCGATTCTTTAGCGACGGTGTTGATGCCAGCGCGTGGCAACAACTCGGCTCGCGGGCTGGCGGCGAGCCGATCGTTTCTGGCGGTATCGACTGATCGTTATGCCACTGCATCGAATGAGCCAGACGGCGGAGCTGAGTCTGAACGGCCTGAGGGACGCTGATCTGGGAAGCGACGGACCCTTAGGAATGTCCATTTTTCCCGGTTTAGCGGTATTGTTCGACGCAGGTGTCGACGGTGGCGTCATTGTGTTCTCGTCATTCCGCTCCGCTGGAGGCCGTCTCATGGCATTGGTTTCGCAACTTCGTTTCGTCGTGACCGTGGTCGCTGTGATCGCTTTGACGGGAGTGCTCGCGCACACGGCCGCTCCGGCCGCCGAACCCTTGCCTCCGCGGCAGATTCCTGGCCAGCCAAAAACGATCCCGGCGACATGGCTCACCTACCACCTTGCTCATCCTGGGCCGGGCGGAGCGATGCCCGGTGACCCAAACCCCGCCTACTTCTACAAAGGGAAGTACCATCTGCACTATATCTACAATGCGCCGACAGGCTTTGCCTATGCGCACGTCTCAAGCCCCGACATGGTTCATTGGACGTGGCATCCGACCGTGCTCGAGCCTGGTTTCACCGGCCACGGCATGTTCAGCGGTACGGGCTTCTTCACCAAGGACGGCCGGCCAGCGATGATTTATCACGGTCAAGGGTCGGACAAAAACTGGATCATGCTCGCCGTCGATGAGAGTCTCGACACATGGTCGAAGCCGATGGCCGTAGACGTCAAGGATGCTGCGGGCGATCCGGCGAAGATGCGGCACTGGGATCCTGACTGCTGGGTGATGAACGATGCCTACTATGCCCTTTCGGGCGGCGGCGATCCCCCGCTCTTTACCTCGCCCGAC
>JBILVW010000382.1:0-3168 GCA_044370205.1 Pirellulales bacterium
CGGCGCGGCCGCCGCGCGAATCGCCGAGGCGACGGCCCGGCGGGGGGGCGACGCGGCCAAAGCCGACGAGATTCACGCGGCGCTTGTCTCGCTGGAAGCCGAAGCCACGACGCTTAACCGGCCTGCGGACGAAACGATCTGGGCGATCATCACGGCGGTCGTCACCTCGGCGCTGCTCGCCATCGGCCGCTACGGCGTGATCGAGCGGGTGTCGATCGTGCTCGTCGGCACGTTCGTGGCCGTGACGCTCCTGGCCCTCGTACTCTTGCAGTTCGATCCGGCCTGGGCGATCTCCAGCGCGGAGTTCGCCAGCGGCATCGTGCCTTCCATTCCTCCGGCCGTCGGCGGCCGCTCGCCGCTGATGACGGCGCTAGCCACCTTCGGGATCATCGGCGTGGGGGCGGCGGAGCTGATGTTCTACCCCTATTGGTGCCTGGAGAAGGGTTACGGCCGGGCGGTGGGGCCGCGGGACGACTCCGACCGCTGGGCCGATCGGGCCAAGGGCTGGATTCGCGTGCTCCAGCTCGACGCCTGGGCCTCGATGGTGGTCTACACGCTCGTCACCGTGGCCTTCTATTTATTGGGCGCCGCCACGCTCGGCCGGCTGGGCTTACGGCCCGCCGGTGGCGAAATGGTGCGGGCTCTCGGCGCGATGTATGGCCCCGTGTTCGGCCCGTGGGCCGCCGACGTGTTTCTCGTCGGCGCGTTCGCAGTGCTGTATTCGACGCTGTTCGCGGCGGCTGACGGCAACTCGCGGATCATCGGCGACGGCCTTGTGCTGGCGGGACTGATTCCCGGCGACGAGAGGTCGCGGCGGGGCTGGACGAAGCGGATCGCCTGCGGCTGGCCGCTCGTGGCCCTGGGGTTCGCGCTACTCATCCGCGAGCCCGTAGGAATGGTGCTGGCCAGCGGCGTCGCCCAGGCGATCATGCTCGCGGCCCTCGGCGTGGCCGTGCTCTATTTCAGGTACGGCGCCGTCGATAGGCGTCTAGCGCCCTCGCGGGCCTGGGACGCGCTGCTCTGGGTGTCGTCGGCCGGCTTCGTGATCGTCGGCCTGTGGACCGTGTGGCAGAAGGCGGCCCAGCTGCTCGCGGCCGCATCGTGAGAAAGGCGGCCGACGATCAGCGGCCCCGGGACAAAAACCAGCGGGTCACGAGCATGCGGTAGGTGAACATCGCATACAGGTTGGGCTTCGAGAACAGGATTCGGGTCACGACTCCCCAGAAGCCGGTCTTGTGCTCGAACTCGATGTGCTCGCGGATCTCAGTGGTCGCGTCGTCGAGCGGCACGAACGAGTGGGTGTGCTCCCACTTCCGCGCCGGCCCCTCGGCCTGCACGTCGGTGAACCCCCGGTCGGTCACGCCCCGATGCACCGCCTTCCAGCGGAGGGGCAGGGGGCCCACCCAGAGCGTGAACCGTGAAACCGAGCCCTCGGCGAGCGGCTCGATCGACTGGAGTTGCACGAACGTCGGCGGGGGCGTGAGCCGCTTCAGGGCCGACGTATCGCGATGAAAATCCCGCACGGCGGCGAGCGGGGCGGAGACGGTGAAGCGGTAGTCAAAAACGGGCATCGTGCCGGATTGTAGGCTGCCCTTGCCGGAAACCCACCGGTCTGTATTCTTAGGGGCTCGAATTCGTCGTATTTCCGCCCTCCGCTGAGTGATCCCGTGGCACGTTCCTGTCAGGTTTGCGGCAAAGGTTTTTCGATCGGCAACCAGGTGACGATTCGCGGCAAGGCGAAGTACCTCGGCGGCGTCGGCACGAAGATCACCGGCATCACGAAGCGGAAGTTCAAGCCGAACCTCCAGCGGATCCGGGTGACTGTCGGCAACGGCACCAACTCGTCGCTCCTCGTGTGCACCCAGTGCATCAAGGGGGGCAGCATCACCAAGCTCGTGAAGCAGAAGCCGTTCCGGCTGCCCACCGTCGACAAGGCCGCCGCCAAGCCGGCCGCCGAAGACGCAGTGCCGTCGGGTCCGCGTGCCCGCCCGTAAGCCCCCAACGCAGTTCCGGGAAAGGCGTCGCGACGATTTGCCAACTCGAGAGAGGAAGGCGAGCGGGTCGGCGAAAGCTCGAGGAGCATTGGACCGCCCCGGTCCACCGCGACGAGACTTTTGCCGCCTGCGAGCCGGTGCACCACCTGAACCGGTCGTGGAGTTAGCGTCATGAGCCTTTCCCGGCAGGAAGTCGCCAAGGTCGGCCTGCTCTCGCGGCTCGCGCTTTCGGAAGCCGAACTCGACAGCCTGACGGGTGAACTCTCGAAGATCGTCGGCTTCGTGTCGCAGCTCGAGGAGATCGACACGGGGGATGTCGCGCCGCTGGCCCATCCGCTCGATTCGCAGAACGTGTTTCGCGACGACGTCGTGAAGCCGTCGCTCACGACCGCCCAGGCCCTGCAGTCGGCGCCGCGGCACGACGGCGAGTGCTTCCTCGTGCCGGCAGTCCTCGGCGACTCGGGGGCCGCCTAGTCGGAACCGCATGCAGCCGCTTCAGCTCTCAGCCACAGACCTCGTCGCCGCCGTCCACCGTGGCGACCTCACGGCGGTGGAGTGCACCGAGGCCTTCCTGGCCCGCACCGAGGCGGTCAACGCCTCGCTCAACGCCTTTCTGGCCATCGACCGCGACGGGGCGCTCGCCCGGGCAGCCGACATCGACGCCCGCCGCAAGGCCGGCAAGCCGCTCGGAGCCCTCGCCGGCCTGCCTGTCGGTGTGAAAGACGCGCTCTGCACGGCCGACCTGCCGACGACCTGCGCCTCCAAGATGCTGGCCGGCTTCCGGCCGCCGTACGACGCCGAGGTGGTGAGCCGTCTCCGCCGGGCCGACGCCGTGATCATCGGCAAGACCAACATGGACGAGTTCGCCATGGGCGGCTCGAACGAGAACTCGGCCTTCGGGCCGGTTCGCAACCCGTGGGACGTGACGCGGGCTCCAGGCGGATCGAGCGGTGGGTCGGCGGCCTGCGTGGCGGCCGACATGGCCCCGGTGGCGATCGGCTCCGACACCGGCGGTTCGATCCGTCAGCCGGCGGGGCTCTGCGGCATCACCGGTCTCAAGCCCACCTATGGCCGCGTCAGCCGCCGCGGCCTCGTGGCCTTCGCGTCGAGCCTCGACCAGATCGGCCCGATGGCCCGCTCCGCGGCCGACTGCGCCCTCGTGATGGAGACGATC
>JBILVW010000384.1:0-3136 GCA_044370205.1 Pirellulales bacterium
AGATGTTCGCCGGTGATGCTGCCGCCGTCCGCCGCCGTTTCGCGGCCGGAGCCGACGCCGAGGGCCGCGACGCCGTGTTTCGCCGGAGGATGCTCTCCTGGGCCGCCTGCTCCGACGACGCCGCGGTCGTCGCGGCGGTGCTCGATGCCGGTGCCGACGTCAACGCACGGGGCGGCCTCGGCGACACGACGCTCCACGAGGCAATCGCCTACGGACGCGACGAGGCGGTGAACCTGCTTGTCGAGCGTGGCGCCGATCCCCGGATCGCCAACAATTCAGGCCGCACGCCCCTGGCGATGACGCTCTTCTCCCCTGCCCTGGCAGCCGAGTATGCGCCGCTGCTCGGCCTGCCGCCGCTCGAAATCGACGAGATCGCCCGGGGCCGCGAGCGGATTCGCAACCTCCTCGGCGACGTGCCGCTGACGGTCGGCGGCCCGCTCGATCGGCTCGTGCTCGCCTACTGGCGATGCCTCGGCTCCGACCGCTTTCAGCTGCGAATCGGCGAAGAGCCCTTGCACCTCGTCGATACCAACGTCTTCGACCACCTCTGGTTTCTGTGGTTTCTCTGCTGGTTCGTGGGGGCGTTCGCCCTGCTCGCCCGCTGCGGCCTTCTGCCGACGGGCCGCGGTCGCTTCTGGCTCGTGCCGCTGTCGATCGTGCCGCAGCTGTTCATGGGGCAGTCGCTGTCGGGCTTCTTCGGGCCCGACACCTCGTTCGGCCTGCTGCCGATGCCCCACCTGCTGCTGTTCTATGGCTGCTTCTATTTTTTCGGGGCCGCCACGTTCGCGGCCGAAGGCATGCAGACGCGGCTCGGAGCCCGCTGGCCGCTCCTGCTTCCGGCGGCGGCCGTGCTCTTCGTGGTCGGCGTCGCCACGATCGGCCTGCGACCGGCCGCGGCCGTGCTCCAACCCGCCTATGCCTGGACGATGTCGCTCGGCCTGATCGGCCTGTTTCATCGATTCTTTCCCCACCCGAGCAGCCGGATCGCCTGGCTCGCCGACGCGACCTACTGGATGTATCTCGCGCACGTGCCGCTCGTGCTTGCGGCGCAGCTGGCCGTTCGCGAGTGGCCGCTGCCGGGCGAGGTCAAGTTTCTGCTGATCCTCGTGGCGGTCACCGCCGTGCTCCTCGTCTCCTACGCCTGGTGCGTCCGCCCCACGATCATCGGCCGGATTCTCAACGGCCTGCGGCCGGCGGCGAAACAGTAGGTGTCAGGCCACCACCGGGGCATTGGTCCGAAAGGCCTCTTCCACGATGTCGGCTGCCCGGCCGAGGCCGTCGAGGCTCGCGATCTCGTCGGCCCGCTCGCGGGCACGCATGCGGTAGCCGGGATCACCGAGCACCTGCTCGATCGCCGTCCGCAGCCGCGAGGCCGTCAGCCGTTGCGGCAGCACCACTTCCGCCAATCCGAGCCACTCGAGCCGGCGGGCCACGCCCGGCTGGTCGTTCGTGATCGGGATCGCCACCATCGGCACGCCGCGGGCGACCGCCTCGAGGGCCGTGTTGAGCCCGGCGTGGGTGATGGCGAGCGTCGCCTGAGTGAGCAGCTCGAGCTGAGGCGCCACGGGCACGACGATGGGATCGCCAGGGCACCGCGCCGCCACTGCGGCGGCGTTCTGATCGGCGGAGCCGAGTGAGATCACGAGCTGCACGCCGAGCGGTGCGACCGCCTCGGCGATCGTCGTGAACGTTTCCGTGAGCCGATTCTGCAGGGTGCCGAGCGAGGCATAGACGAGCGGCCGGCCGTCGAGCGTGTCCCACGGAAACGGAATCTCACCACCGCCGCCGGCCGCGTGCCACGGGCCGGTGAAGTGCAGCCGCGGCTCGGGGCGGGCCCGCGGGAAGTCGAAGAACGCGGGCTGCTGGGCGATCTCGGCGAGAAACGCAGGCGCTTCCTCGCTCGTCCGGAGCGGCAGGCCGTGTCGCACGCGGTGGGCGTTGATCGCATCGCGCACGGGCGCCGTCACCCGGTGGAGAAACCAGTTGCCTCCGGCATTTCGCAGCCGGCCCAGCGGGCCCGGCCGATACCGCCAGGAGAGCACGGCCGGCGGGCAGCCTGGATCGCGATTGAGGGCGAGGGCGTTGGCCACCTTCACGAACGGCAGCCCTTCGATCTCGGCCACCGTGCCGGCAGCCGGGTTGACCTGATCGACGAGCAGTCCCTCGATGCCGATCTCGCGGCACACATCCGGCAGATCGCGGAGCGTCACCTCGGCCGCAGCCCGCATCATGTCGATCGTGAACCGCAGGGCATGTCGGGCCGTCAGGCCGCCGAGCGCCTGGGCCTGCGCCGCGATCGACCCGCGCGGAAATCGGTCCGCCCCGATCGCCGCGAAGCCCAGCCCGGCCGCTGCGGCCTTCGCCTCGGCATCCGGACGGGCCACGATGGTTACACGGTGGCCCCGCCGCACGAGCTCGCGGCCGAGCGTGGTCATCGGGTTCAAGTGCCCGGAGAGTTCGGGACAGGCGAGGCCGATGTGCATGCTGTCACTTTCAGGCGAGCGGCGCCCGCTCCAGCCGCAGTTCCACCGGCCGCGACGTGCGGAGCGTGACCCGGGGCTTTGGGGTGATCGGGGCCGGATCGGTAAGCCTCGCCCGGAATCGCGACAGGAGCGTGCCCATGATGATCTGGGACTCGATCATCGCGAAGCTGTTGCCGATGCAGGTCCTCGGGCCCGCGCTGAACGGCAGGTAGGCGAACTTGTTCTTCTGTTCCTCGCGGCCCGCCTCGAAGCGTTCGGGGCGAAACGCCTCGGGGTCGCTCCAGAGTTCCGGCTGCCGGTGGATCGCGTAGGGGCAGAAGATCACGAGGTCGCCCGTGGCCACCTTCGTGCCACCGAGGTCGTCGGGCCCGAGCGCCCGGCGGTCGAACATCCAGACTGGCGGATAGAGCCGGAGCGTCTCCTGGATCACGGCCTTCAGCCGCGGCAGATTCTGCAGATCCGCCACCGTCGGAGCGCTGCCTCCGGTGGCCGCGCGGAGTTCCTCGCGCAGCCGCTCCTGCTCGTCGGGATGGCGGTCGAGGAGCACCCACAGCCACGAGAGCGCGTTGGCCGTCGTCTCGTGCCCCGCGATCATGAGCGTCATCACCTCGTCGCGAAGCTGGGCGTCGCTCATCGTCTCGCCGCTCTCCGCG
>JBILVW010000054.1:0-11199 GCA_044370205.1 Pirellulales bacterium
GCCGAAAGCGAGCGGACATGCAGTGAGCGAAGGACAGGATGTCCGTAGCGAACGTCCGCCGAGAGGGCATGTGCAGGCCCGGGCCGGATTGGGCGAGCGTCCGGCGACAGGGCACAGGCAGCCCGAAGCCGGATTAGGCGAGCAGAAGCTCCTCGAATTCGGCGGTTTTGTGAGGGAGAGCCCTGGGCTGGACACGTCCGGTCGGGAGCCGGTATACCTTCGCGAGAACGCGGGCAAAATGCGCGGCCTCGGACGGCTGCAGCAGGCACGCCGACGCAGCGGTGACTTCAGGAGGATTCTTACGGTGGCTTCAGTTCAAGAGCGGGTGATCGACATCGTCGCTTCCCAGCTGGGGGTGAGCAAGGACCAGATCACTGCCGAAACCTCGTTCATCAACGATCTGGGCGCCGACTCGCTCGACACGGTCGAGCTGGTCATGGAGCTCGAGGAAGAGTTCGAGATCAACATTCCCGACGACGCCGCCGAGAAGATCCAGACGGTCGGTCAGGCCGTCGAGTTCATCGAGAAGCACCAGGCCTGAAACCGCGGATGACGTCAGGGATGATGAAGCGACGGGTTGTCGTGACGGGGCTCGGTGTCGTCACTCCTCTGGGCCGGGCGATCGACGGCTTCTGGGATCGCATCGTGCGCAGCGAGAGCGGCGTCGGTCCGATCACGCTGTTCGACGTGGCGGGGTATCGCGTCCAGTTCGGCGGCCAGGTTCACTGGGAGCCGGAAAACGAGGACATCGCCAATCCGAAGGAGCTCAAGCGGCTCGATCGGTTCACGCAGTTCGCAATCGCCTCGGCCAAGGATGCCGTCGCCGACTCCGGGATCGATTTCTCGAAGGAGGATCCCTACCGCTGCGGCGTCGTCATCGGCTCCGGCATCGGCGGCCTGTGGGAGTTCGAGGTCCAGGAGGAGCGGCTGCTCCACAAGGGCATCGACAAGGTCTCCCCGTTCACCATTCCGAAGCTGATGGTCAACTCGGCCAGCGGCCACGTGTCGAGCATCTACGGCATCAAAGGGCCGAATTTCGCGGTCGCCACGGCCTGTGCCAGCGCCGCCAACTCGATCGGCGATGCCTTGCGGGCCATCCAATACGGCGATGCCGACGTGATGGTGACGGGGGGCAGCGAGGCCGCCCTCACGCCGATCGGCCTGGCCGGCTTCCAGAACATGCGGGCCCTTTCGTTCCGCTCCGACGCGCCGCAGCAGGCCAGTCGTCCATTCGACGTCGACCGCGACGGCTTCGTGCTCGCCGAGGGAGCGGGCGTCGTCGTGATCGAGGAGCTGGAACACGCCCGGAAGCGAGGCGCGAGAATCTACGGTGAGCTCAAGGGCTACGGCGCCAGCGGCGACGCGGGCCACATCACGCAGCCCGACGACGAGGGCCGCGGAGCGGCCCACGCCATGGCCATGGCTCTCAAGGACGCCGGCCTCAACCCCGACGCCGTCCACTACATCAATGCCCACGGCACCAGCACGCCCCTCGGCGACAAGGCCGAGACCAGGGCCGTGAAGCGGGTCTTCGGCGACCACGCCAAGCGGCTGGCCGTCTCGAGCACGAAGAGCCAACTCGGCCACACGCTCGGCGCCAGCGGCGGCATCGAGATGGTCGTCTGCTCGCTGATCATGTCCCGCGGCACGATCGCCCCCACGATCAACCTCGACAATCCCGATCCCGAGTGCGACCTCGACTACGTGCCGAAGGTCGCCCGCGACGCGAAGGTCGACGTGGCGATGAGCAACAGCTTCGGGTTCGGTGGCCACAACGCGTCGCTCGTTCTGGCCCGCGTGTGAACTTGGGCTCTTGCGGTGGGCCCGCCGGGGCTGCCCCCGCCATGTCGCCGGACGTTCGCTGCGGCCATCCTGGCCTCCGCTCACTCGATGCTGCCTGCGCTTCGGCATCCATGCCTGCGCTTGTCAGCAACGCCGACGCCACGGCAAGGGCAGCCCCGGCTCCTCCGTCACAGGGAAGAAAACAGATGCTGATGCGTCGCATCGCGGTGGTGTTGAGCGGGTTTGTGCTCGCGCTGGTCGCGCCGCGGCAGGCGGCTGCGCAGGTGCCGGCGGACGTGGGGCAGGTGTGGAAGACGTATGACATCGCCGCATTCGTGAAGCAGGCGGGGGCGGGGAGCGAGAAGCAGGTCGTCGATTGGGTGCTGCAGGAGACGGGCTATGCAGCGTGGCACGGGGCGAGCCCCGCGTCGCTGTCGGCGACGGCGGAGAAGCTGTCCTGCTTTCACACGCCCGAGATGCAGGCCCGCGTCGAGGAGATCGTCGGGCGGTTCGTCGCCGAGGCCGACACGCCCCATCGGTTCAGCGTGCGGGTGCTGAGCTTCAACGGCCCAGCCTGGCGGGCCGACGCCCGGCCGGCGCTGCGGCCGATACCGGCAGCGACGCCCGGGGTGCAGGCCTGGATTCTCTCTCGAGAAGACGCGGCGGTGCTCCTGGCCCGACTCAGGGCGAGAGGCGATTGCCAGGAGCTCCCGACCGGAGCGGTGCTGGCGGGCAACGGGCTGCCGGCCGTGCTCTCCGGGGGCCGCAAGCTGCCCTATGTGCAGGACATCGCCCCGCGGCCCGATGCCTGGCCAGGATGGCAGATGCAGAATGCCGCGTTCGATGAGGGATTTCTGCTCGACGTCCACCCCCTGCTCTCGGCCGATGGGAGTTTCGTCGATGCCGTGCTCAGGTGCCGCATCGACCTCGTGGAAAAGCTGGCTTCCGTGCCGGTGCCGGCCCCCGGGGCTGCGGGCCGCGTGCAGGTCGAAGTGCCGCAGGTGGCGGCCGTTCGGATCGGCGAACGGTTCCGCTGGCCGGCCACGCAGACGCTGCTGGTGGGAATCGGTTTGGTTCCGTGGCCTGTGCCCGCGCAAAATACGACCGTCGCATCCCTCGTGCCCGACGCCAAGCGGCGGGACGTGGCCATCGTGGTCGAGCCCCGGTTGCGGGGCGGTCCCTGATGAGGGCGGCGAATGGTTTTCAAACACCGACAGGACTCTGGTGACTGATGAGTGGTGCTGCAACGAGGCGGGTCGTGATCACGGGCATGGGCGTGGTGTCCCCCCTCGGACTCTCGCCGGTGGAACTCTGGGACGGCCTGGCGGCGGGCACGAGCGCGGTGCGGCCGATCGAGTCGTTCAACTGCGGCGGACTGCCGCTGCATCATGCCGCCGAGGCACGCTGCTTCACCGGCGAGATCGACAACTTCGGGCCACTGGAGAGCGAGCAGAAGAAGGCGATCCGCAAGGGGCTCAAGGTGATGTGCCGCGAGAGCCAGATGGCCGTGGCGGCCGCCCAACGGGCCCTCCATGACTGCAACGCCGGCGACCATCATCCGCCGGAGCGGTTTGGCTGCGTCTTCGGCTCCGACTACATGCTCACGCTGCCGGAGGACTTCACGGCCAGCGTCGCCCGCTGCCGCGGCTCCGACGGTGCCTTCGAATTCAGTCGTTGGGCCAGCGACGGCATGCCGCAGCTCACGCCGCTATGGCTGCTCAAGTATCTGCCCAACATGCCGGCCAGCCACATCGCGATCTACAACGACCTGCGGGGCCCCAGCAACTCACTGACGGTGCGCGAGGCGAGCGGCCACCTCGCGGTGGGCGAGGCGGTGGTGACCATCCAGCGGGGCGCGGCCGACATCATGGTCGTCGGGGCCACGGGCACGCGGGTCCATCCGATGAAGACGGTCCACGCCCTGCAGACCGAGCAGGTGGCCTATGGTGACGGTGATCCGACCCGGTGGAGCCGGCCATTCGACGCCCAGCGCTCGGGAATGGTGCTCGGCGAAGGTGCGGCGGTGCTCATTCTTGAGGAACTCGCGCTCGCGGAGAAACGCGGCGCACGCATCTACGGCGAAGTGGTGGGGCACGCGGCCCGCTGCGCGACCGATGCCGGCGGCGGCGGCCGGCGTCGCCAGTCGCTCGGCCATGCGATCGGGCACGCCCTCGAGAAGGCCGCCGTGAAGCCCGAGGCTGTCGGGCATCTGCATGCCCACGGCACCAGCACGCGAGTCGGCGACCGCGAGGAGGCTGCGGCCTGGCGGGACGTCCTGGGCGACTCGGCCAGCCGCACGCCCACCGTGGCCGCGAAGGGCAACTTCGGCAATCTCGGCGCCGGCAGCGGTCTCGTCGAGTGTATTGCCAGCCTGCTCGCCCTCGGTCGCGGCGAGTTGTTTCCGCTGCTGAATTACGAGACGGCCGACGCCGAGTGCCCGATTCGACCCGCCCGGTCGGGCGACCCGTCAGGCGACCTGTTCGTATCGGCGGCAATCACCCCACAGGGGCAGTCTGGAGCCCTCGTGATTCGCGGCTGGCGTTGAGGTCTGTGGCCGTGGCTTCTTGACAATTCGCCGGCAGCGGCTTAATTTTGCGGTTTGCGTCGGGTCCCCTCCCGCTGCTGGTTTGCGGAGTCTGTTCCAAATGCGTCGTGCGGTCTCGTGCCCAGAGGCTCGAGGCTGAGTGCGAGGTGTTTCGGCGTCCATATCGTCATGTGGCGTCGGCTGTGCCGGCAGCTCCACGCCACGACGTCCGCCGAGACACTCATGAAGCCCGAAGAAATCCTGCGAATCGTCGACGCGATCCATCGCGACAAGAACATCGACAAAGAGATCGTGTTCCAGGCGATCGAGGCGGCGCTCGTGACGGCACTCGCCCGGCAGTATGGCGAGGAATCCGACATCCGAATCGAGATCGACCGGGAAAACGGCCGCGTCTCCGGCCAGCACGATGGACAGCCGATCGAGACGGCAGAACTTGCCGGGCGGATCGGGGCCCAGACGGCCAAGCAGGTCATCATCCAGAAGATTCGCGAGGCCGAGCGGGACTCGATCCACGACGAGTTCGAGGAGCAGATCGGCCAGATGGTGTCCGGGGTCGTGACCCGTTTCGAAGGCGCGACGGCCACCGTCGCGCTCGGTGCGACCGAAGCCATCCTGCCGCGGAGCGAGCAGATTCCCGGCGAGTCCTACCATCCAAACGAGCGGGTTCGGGCCACGATCTTCGAGGTGCGGAAGGTCGGCAGCCGGGTCAAGATCATCCTTTCGCGGATTCGCCCTCAGCTGGTGCAACGGCTGTTCGAGCAGGAGATTCCGGAAATCGCCGACGGTGTGATCGAGATCCGGGCAATCGCCCGCGAGCCGGGCTATCGCAGCAAGGTGGCGGTGATCAGCTCCGACAACCGGATCGACTGCGTGGGAGCCTGCGTCGGCGTCCGTGGCAACCGCATCAAGAACATCGTCGAGGAACTCGGTGGTGAGCGGATCGACATCGTCCGCTGGAGTGACGACCTCCAGGTGCTCGTGCCCAACGCCTTGCAGCCGGCCGAGGTGGATGAAGTAATCCTCTGCCAGATGCTCGGGCGTGGCATCGTGCTCGTGCGGGAAGACCAGCTGTCTCTTGCGATCGGCCGCCGCGGGCAAAACGTTCGGCTCGCGAGCAAGCTTTGTGGCTGGGACATCGAGATCATGACCCGGGAAGAGCTCGACCAGCAGATCGAGCGGGCCATCATGGGCTATTCTTCGATCGAAGGTCTGGACGATTCGCTGGCCGAAAAGCTGGTGGGCGAGGGCTTCCTCTCCTACGACGACCTCTCGGTGATCGAGCCCGATGATTTGATGGAAATGGGTGGCTTGTCCGCCGAGGCGGTCGATGGGATCGTGGCGGAGGCGGAAAAGCGTGCGGCCATGGCCGAGGTCGCAGCCGCGGACGAGCGGCGGAAACAGCGGGAGCAGGATCGAATCACGAAGGCGACGGCCGATGCCGACGCCGCCGACGCGTTGGCGGCCAGCGAGCCGACGGCTGCGGAGGCCGAGGCGGCGCCCGGAGCCGCAGCTGGCGAATCGTGATGGTCAGTTGTTATGGCATGAGGTGGGTGCGAACACCTTCCGAAGCGGTGAGTTCAAGCCGGCACGAGCCGGAGAGTCGATTCAGCCGGCTGCGGTCGGCAAAGAGAGGGTTGCGTGGCGGTTCGGATCTACACCCTGGCAAAAGAGCTCAAGATCGACAGCAAAGAGCTGGTCGAACTGTGCACCCGTGCTGGCATCCAGGACAAGGGTTCCGCGCTCGCCAGCATGACCGACGAAGAGGTCGCGAAGCTGCGGGAGTTCCTCGCCAGCCGCTCACGGCCGGCTGAACGGCCTGCGGCCGCACCGGTGCGGCCTGCCCCCGTGGCGGCGCCGGCCAAGCCGGCAACGCCTCCCGCTCCGGCGACCCTGCGGAAGGAAGACTACATCGCTCCCGGCGGCGTCGTCGGAAAGGCGAAGCCTGCGGAGTTGACGCCCCCGAAGCCGGTCGAGCCACGGCCGCGACCGGCGGTGCGTCCCGGTGGTGACGGCGCGAAGCCGGTGCCGCGTCCGGCCTTCAAGCTCGCCCCGATGCCGGCCGCCTCGAAGCCGCCGGTGGCCCGGCCTTCACAGGAGCCAGTCGCTCAAAAGCCTGACGTCAAGCTGCCACTCGACGCGATCCGCAGCGCCAAGGCCGGCGGTGCCAAGCCGCTCGCCGACCACATGCGAAAGCATGAGCAGCAGCGGCAGGCGGACGGCCTGCGGGCTCGCACCGGCGGCCTGCTTCGGGGCGGCGCCGGGGTCGCTCCGGTGCCACCGCCGATGGAACCTGGGGTTCGTCCTCGCCGCACGCCGTCGAAGGGGGGCGCCGGAGCCAAGGACGACGTGCTCGGTGGCCGCGAACTTCGCCAACTCAGCCGCAAGCGGACCGACGGCCGGGGCATGGATGACGATGAGGCGCGGCTCCGACGTCGCCGCGGCGTCCGTCCCCGCAGGGGAAGCGGCGTTTCGACCGCGGCTCCACGGAAGACCAATGCCTCGATCCAAGTGCCGTGCAACGTGCGGAGTTTTTCCGAAGCGATCGGCCTCTCCGCGAGCGACGTCCTCAAGAAACTCCTGACGTTCGGCACCGACTCGATGCCGAGCATGGCCACGATGCTCGACCGCGACACGGTGGAACTGCTCGCTGCGGAGTTCGGCGTGCAGCTCGACATCAAGACGGCCGAGGATCTCGAAAAGGAGCTGCTCGCGGGCTTTGACGCCATCGACGAGGATCCGACGCTGCGGCTTCCGCGGGCCCCGGTGGTGACGTTCCTCGGCCACGTGGACCACGGCAAGACATCGCTGCTCGACCGAATTCTTGGCATCGACGTGGCCGCACGGGAAAGCGGCGGCATCACGCAGCACATCCGCGCCTATTCCGTCGAGCGAAACGACAAGTCGATCACGTTCGTCGATACGCCTGGGCACGAGGCGTTCACGCAAATGCGGGCCCGTGGCGCCAACGTGACCGACTGCGCCGTGATCGTGGTGGCCGCCGACGACGGCATCATGCCGCAGACGGAGGAGGCCATCAGCCACGCCCGAGCGGCCGGCGTGCCGATCGTCGCCTGCATCAACAAGATCGATCTGCCGGGCGCCGACGTGCAACGGGTGTACCAGCAACTCGCCGCCAACGAACTCCTGCCCACGGAGTGGGGCGGCGAGACGGAAGTCGTGAAGACGAGTGCCGTGACCGGCGAAGGCGTCGATCAGCTGCTCGACACGCTGCTCACCATCGCCGAACTGCACGATCTGCGGGCCAACCCGGATCGTGGCGCGGCGGGAGTCTGCCTCGATGCCTCGATCCACGAGGGCCGCGGCGTCGTGGCCACCCTGCTCGTGCAGAAGGGCACGCTGAACGTGGGCGACGCGATCGTCTGTGGCGAGGCCACCGGCCACGTGAAGGCGATGATGAACACGCTGACCCGCCGCAAGGTGACGGAGGCCGGGCCCGGTATGCCTGTGTTCGTCACCGGTCTCGACGAGGCTCCCGGCGCCGGTGCGCGATTCCAGGAGGTCGATTCGATCGCCAAGGCCCGCGAGGTTGCCGCAAAGCGCACGGACATCAGCCGGCACAGCAACCTCGCCAGTGCTCCCGTCCACGTGACGCTCGAAAACCTCGCCGACCGGCTTGGGACCGAGAAGGCACCCACGCTCAACCTCATCCTCCGGGCAGACGTCCGTGGCTCGATCGAAGCGATCCTCAAGGAACTCCAGAAGCTGGAGCACCCGGAGGTCAAGATCCGCATCCTTCAGGCGACCGTCGGCGGCATCACCGAGGCCGACGTTCAGTTGGCTGACGCCTCCGATGCGGTGATCATCGGCTTCAACGTGGTGCCGGACGAGCGGGCCCGATCCCTCGCCGAGGATCGCGGCGTCCAGGTGCGCCGCTACGACATCATCTACCAGGTGACCGACGACCTGAAGAACGCGCTCGAGGGCATGCTCGCCCCCGAGAAGGTGGAGACCGACCTGGGCCGGGCGGTCGTGCAGCGGACGTTCAGCATCAGCCGTCTCGGCGTGATCGCCGGCTGCCGCGTGATCGCGGGCATCATCGCCCGCAACGGCCGCATGCGGGTGATTCGCGACAGCCGTGTGATCGGGGAATATGGCATCGAGTCGCTCAAGCGGGAAAAGGACGACGCCCGTGAGGTTCGCGACGGCCTGGAGTGCGGTATCAAGCTGGCTGGATTCAACGACATCAAGGAGGGCGACATCCTCGAGTGCTACCGGGTCGAGGAAGTCGCACGCACCCTCTCGTGAGCGCACGACGACTGCTCAAGGCTGCCGCCGCGATTCGCGAGGTTGTCAGCATGGCAATCCTCTCGCAGGTGCGTGATCCGCGGGTGCGCGGCGTGACGGTGACCCGAGTCGAGGTGGCGCCCGACATGCGGAATGCGACCGTGCACGTGTCGGTGATGGGCACGGCTGCCCAGCAGCAACTGGCCCTCCGCGGGCTGGCGAGCAGCGCGGGCTTTCTGCAGTCGCAGATTGCGGAGAAGATCGAGACCCGCTACACGCCCCGGCTGCGGTTCGAATTCGACGGCGGCGTGCAGCACTCGCTGGAGATCGCCCGGGTGCTCGGCAGCGTGCTGCCTTCACCGGCCGACACCGACGCCACGGACACGAAGAACGAAGAAACGACCGATCAGGAGCAGTTCACTCCGGTCGGGGAAGGCCCACGGGAAGACCAACGGAAAGACTCATGAGCGCATCGAAGCGACCGCACTCGGGCAAGCCGGCAGCGGGCAAGACCTCTACGGGCAAGCCGGCAGCGGGCAAGACCTCTACGAGCAAGACCTCTACGAGCAAGGTGTCGGCTTCGAAGCCGACGCCGACGGCCAAATCGGCCGGCAAGGCGGGTTCCACTCCCGCACCGAAGCCGGGGGCCAAGCCCGCCCCGGCCGCAAAGGCGGCTGCCAAGCCGACGCCGAAAGCCGAGCCGGCAGCACCTCCTCCCCCGCCCGCCGTGAAGCAGCCACCGCGATCGGTGCTGATGCCCAAACTCGTCAAGGCACTCAAGGCCAGCTACAAGCCGGTGATTCCCTCGACGAGCCGTCCGGTGATGGAACAGGTGCTGTTTGCCTGCTGCCTCGAGGACGCCCCGGCCGACGTGGCAGAAAAGGCGCTCGCACGGGTGCTTCAAAGCGGCTTCGACCTCAACGAACTCCGAGTGACCACGGTCTCCGAACTCGCGGAGACGCTGCACGATCTGCCCGATCCCCCGAGGGCGGCGCTCGCCCTCCGCAGGGCCTTGCAGGGCGTCTTCGAATCAACCTACACGTTCTCGCTCGAGCAGGCGAAAAAGCACTCCCTGGCCCATGGCCTGAAAACGCTCGAATCACTCCACGGCGTCTCTTCGTTCGTCGTGAACCACGTCGCCTCCACGTCGCTCGGTGCGCACATGATCCCGCTCGATCACGGCGCGTTGGCGGCCCTCTATCTCTGCGGGATGATCACGCAGCAGGAATACGACTCGGGCAAGGTCTCGGGACTCGAGAAGCTGATCCCGAAGAAGGCCGCCGCGGAATTCAACTCGCTTCTGCACCAGTTCGGCATCGAATGCCGCACCAATCTCCACGGCGCTACGGTGAAGAAGATCCTGCAGGCGGTCAACCCGGCGGCCAAGGATCGATTTCCGAAGCGGGGTGAGCCGCTGCCGGCCCCCAGCCCTCCGCCCCTCCCTGCCACCAAGGAAGCCCAAAAGGCCGCCGAGGCGGCCCGGGCGGCCGCCGAGGCGCATCGTCCCGCGGGGCCGCAGGCGGCGGCACGTCCTGCCGGCAAGACTCCGATGCCCCCTCCGGGCTCCGGCCCGAAGCGCACGGCCGACGGCAAAACGGCCAGCGGCAAGCCCGGTCCCAAGCCGTTCGTGGTGAAGCCCAACATGGCCAAGCCGCTCACCATCAAGCCCGAGTCGGCCCCGCCCCAGCCCCCTCCGAAGCCGGCCGCCGCAAAGGCGCCGCCTGCTGCGGCAGCGAAGCGGCATTCCCAGCAGTTGACCAAGAAGAAGCCCCGCTGAAGCGACGAGCATGGCCGGACATTCCCATTGGGCGAACATCTCCCGCAAGAAGTCGTTGATCGACGCCAAGCGCGGCAAGCTGTGGAGCAAGCTTGCCAAGGCCATCATCGTGGCCGCGAAGCATGGCGGCGCCGATCCCGACGCCAATCTCCGACTGCGGTACGCGATCGATGCGGCCAAGGCCGTGAGCATGCCCAAGGACAACATCCAGCGGGCCATCAAGACCGGCACCGGCGAATTCAAAGGTGGTGACCTCGAGGAATCGCTCTACGAGGGCTACGGCCCAGGCGGCGTGGCCGTGCTCTGCGAAATCCTGACCGACAACAAGAACCGGACGGCTCCCGAGATCCGCAAGATCTTCGAGATGTGCGGCGGAAAGCTCGGGGGCACAGGCTGCGTGGCCTATCTGTTCCAGCGAAAGGGTCTCATTCGCGTGCCGCAGCCCGCCTGCGACGAGGATCGCCTCATGGAGATCGCCCTCGAGGCGGGCGCCGACGACGTGAAGCTCGGGGGCGACCGCTGGGAGATCACCTGCGAGCCCGCGGTCATGGCGGCGGTCATCGATGCCCTCGGCCACGCCGGCATCGCGGTCGAGTCGAACGAGATCGTGCGGATCCCGACCAACTCCGTGGACGTCGAGGACGTCGACACCGCTCGCAAGGTGCTCGACCTGATGGAGCGGCTCGACGATCACGACGACGTCCAGACCGTGGCCGCGAACTTCAACATCCCCGAAGCGGCAATGGCCCAACTGGGCTGACGCCCTCCGCGGCATACGGCCCGCGGGCAACGAGTCAGGACCGCATTGGTTCGGGCGGCGGGGAGCACGTCACCGCCGGCCCAACCAAAG
>JBILVW010000385.1:0-3127 GCA_044370205.1 Pirellulales bacterium
GTATCGCCGTAGGCCTCGCGGACGGCAGCCGGCTCCGCGTCGAGGTCGAACGCCGACAGCGCCGAGCTGCGCATCAATTTCACGGCCGCGGCGTACGACTCGCCCACGGCTCCGGCGACCGAATCCCCAGATGAGGCGAACCGGCCGTTGAGCTTTTCAAGAACCTCGAGCCGCCGCTGCGACCGCACCTTGGTGATGCCCTCGGGCAACGCGATCGTCGGATCCGGCGTGCCGGGATCGCCGATGAAAAAAGCCTCCGCGGTCTGTCCGAGATAGCCGGGCGACGGGGGCTCGCCGCCCACGCCGCCCACCGAGACGAACGCCGGGAGATCGCCCATCCGTTCGACCTGGTCGGCCACGATCGACCCGAGGGTCGGATGCACCAGTTCCCGCACCTTGGGGTAACTCGTCAGCACGTGGTGTGTCCCATTGGCGTGATCGTTGCTCTCGCCGACGATCGAACGCACGAGCGTCGCATGGTGCAACTGCGATGCCACCGTCGGAAGGATCTCGCCGATGGTGACCCCGTCGACGGAGGAGCGGATGGCGCCAAACTCGCCGGCGAAGGCCGTGCCGGGCTTGGGGTCGAGCGTGTCGATATGGCTCATGCCGCCCTGCATCCAGAGCAGGATGACGGCGTCAGCCTTCGTGGTCCGGCGTGCGGCCCCCTGCTCATCCCGTGCCGCCAGAGCCCGGAGAGGCAGCCCCATGAACGTCGCGAGTCCGCCGGTCGCCGCCGCCCGGATCACGCCGCGGCGGGGCAGTGTCGTCTGAAAAAAGTTTCCGTGCCGCATCGGCACCTCCACGGTCAGGGGATGAAACGAAACTCCCGACAATTGAAAATCGCCCACCGCATGTCGGCGATGCCGTCGGCCACGGAGGCGGCCGAGGCGATCACCTCGTCGGCGCCGGCCCGCTCCTCCGTCGTCGGCTCGCGGGACAATGTTTCCATGTAGAGCATGCCGACGAGGTCGTGGCGGCCCCCGTCCGCAAGCGCCCGGCCGAGCGGCTCGAGCGACCCGACCCTCGCGGCCTCATGCACGAGCGGCCCGTTGATCATCATGAGCGCCTGGCGCATCGAGGGCCGCAGTTCCGTGTCGGTGTCGAGCCGTGCCGACTGCCCGAGCATCCGGAGGAAGTGATCGGGCGACGCCGGAAGCTGCATCTCGACAGCCCAGGGGAAGTGCGGGTTTTGATCGACCTGCGACTTGACGAGCATCAACCCCACGTTGCGCACCAAGGACTTCGTGGACGCTTTGGTGGCCGCGCCGCCCGGCGCCATCGCTTCGGCCATCTGATTTGGCTGCGAGTCCTTGGGCGACATCGCCGGCGCACCGGCAGGCGGCTTGGCGGCCTGCATCGCCCCGTCGAGATCGACCATTGCCGGGTCGCCTTGCTGCATCGTCCCTTCGAGCAGCGCCGCCAGTCTGGCCTCTTCCACGGCGGACATGGCACCGCCTTTCTTCCCGCCGGCGGCTTCTGCGGAAGCCTCGCGCGGCGCGAGCACAATCGACTCCACGGTCTTCATATTGGCCCCGGGCGGATGCTTCACCTCGTGCACATGACCGGCCGTCACGATGCTGTCGTGGAGGGCCTCGGGCGGAAGCGGCCGCAGTGGCGCCGCGAGGCACGCATCCTCGAGCTGCCGCCGAAGCTGCGGATCCTCGTCGGTGGCGTGCCCACGGGCATAGGCATCGCTGGCCAGGATGAGCGTCAACATATATCGCAGGTCATGCCCACTGGCGACCAGCTCGTTCGCGAGATGATCGAGCAGTTCGGGATGGCGGGGAGGATTGTCGTCGCGAAAGTCGTCCACCGGCTCCACGAATCCCCGGCCGACGAGCGTGGCCCAGAGGCGGTTGACGAGGTTCCGGGCGAAGCTGCGGTTGCGGGGGTCGGTGAGCCGGTCGGCGAAGTTGACCCGCAACACGTACTTACTCTTCGGTTCGGCCACCGCCTCGATGGCGAGACCCCCGGCCTGCGGCACATCCGCGAGGGCGTCGACGAGCAGCTCGTCGATGACCTCGTCGTCCGTCGGCTTGTTGGTCGGGCGACGGCTTATCGCCGCGGCGAGCGCCTGATCTTGGGCCGCCGCCGAGGGCAGCGGCCAAGCCGGCTCGAGGGGCGTTAACTTAAAATTTGTCGCCGGCTGAACTGAAACGAAGCCCCCCTCCCGCGGCGGCCACGCCAACCGCTGGGCGCCCTCGGTTACCTGAAATGGCGTTGTCTTTGATCCGACCAACCGCGCCTGGCCGAGAAACGCGGCGAACTCGTAAAACTCCTGCTGCGTCCAGTGACCGGCCGGATCATCGTGGCAGCGGGCGCACTTCATTCGCATGCCCAGGAGCGTCTCCGACACCACGCCCATCATCTCCAGCGGATGTGCCCAGGATTGGGCGAAGTAACCGACCGCGCCGTCGCGGCTTGGCTGGCCTGTGGCCGTGAGCAATCGACGCACGAGCTCGTCGTACGGCATACGGTCGCGCAGGCTCTGCCGCAGGAACCGGTCGAGTTCCGGCCCGCCGGGAGGTTGGCCGCCTGAGCCGTTCAGCTGGCATCGTACCCGGAGCATGTCGCCGAACCACACGGCCCAGCGGTCGGCGAAGCGATCGCTGTCGATCAGCCTGCGCACGAGCCGCGAACGCCGGGCGTCGGCTGGCTCCGAGAAATAAAGACGGTGCTCCTCGACGGTGGGGATTCGGCCGACGAGGTCGATCGTGGCGCGCCGCAGATAGGCGGTGTCGTCGATCAGCGGGGCGGGTGTGAGGTTCGAATCCTTGGCGGACGCAGCGATCAACTCGTCGATTCGACTGACGCCGGCGTCCTTGCGAGCGCCCACCGTCGGAGTGGCCCCCGTCGCGACGGCCGCGATCGCAGCGGCCAGGACGGCCAGCGCGAGCCCGCCGCGGCCCTTGACCGGAAGACTTCCACCCGCGATGAACAACATTCTCGCCATGACGAAAACTCCCATTCCCAATGGAGCCGCACGTCTTCACCCGGGAAACGTCGCCCTGCTACAGGCCTCAAAAGTTTCCCATGACCGCCGGTAAAAAACAACCTCGGCCGACGCTTGCGGAAGTGCCATTGGCCGACCTAACCTTCATTTTGCGACGAGGATGGTGACATC
>JBILVW010000386.1:0-3126 GCA_044370205.1 Pirellulales bacterium
GGTGTAGGCCTTGGCGTAGATCTCCGAGGCCTGGGCGTCGGCCTTGCCCTTGATCTCCTGCGTCTTCCGGTAGGCGTCGGACTGGATTCGCTGGAGATCCTTGTCCTTCTTGCCCTCGATCTTCGCCGCCTCGCCGGCACCTTCCGAACGGAACCGCTCCGCGATCTGGAGCCGCTCCGAGATCATGCGGTCGTAGATCTTCTCGATCACGCCCGTCTTGTAGTTGATCCGCTTCACGCGGACATCCAGCAGCTCGATGCCCCAGATGCCCACCTTCTGACTGGCCGCCGCCAGGATCTCCTTCTCGAGCGCCTCCCGGCCGAACCGGATCGGCGGCAGCGTGCCCACCGCGGCGCCCGCCTCGGCCAACACGGCGTCCTGCTCGGGCTTCCGCTCCTTGTCGCTCCGCACCAGTTCGATGAGGTCGTGCCGGGCGGCCACGTTGCGGGTCTCGCTGCCGATGATGTCGTCGAGCCGCGAGAGGGCGCTCCGCTCGTCCCGCAGGCTCTGGAAATACTTGAGCGGGTCGGCGATCCGCCAGCGGGCGAACGTGTCGACCACGACGTAGAGCTTGTCGCGGGTCGTCATCTCGCCTGCCGGCCCGTCCCACTCGAGAATCCGCTTTTCGAACCGGTTGGCCGTCTGCACGAACGGCAGCTTGAAGTGGAGGCCGGCGCCGGAGGCCGAGTCGGTCGCGTTGATCGGCTCGCCGACCGGCCGGCCAAACTGTGTGAGCACGACCTGTTCCGTCTGATCAACCGTGTAGGCGCAGCCGAAGATGGCGATCGCGGCCAGCCCGGCCACGAAGATCCCCAGCGGCGACACGACCCAGTCGGCGAGCCGCCGGAGGAACTGGAGCACCGGATGATTGATCGGCAGCGGGCTCATCGTGCGGCCTCCTTCCCGTCGGCGGTCGGATCGATCTGCCGGAGGTTCATCAACGGCAGGAACTGTTTCGCATCGGCGTCGAGGATCACCTTGCCGCCCAGCTTCGGCAGCACCTCGCCGATCGTCTCCAGATAGAGCCGCTGCCGGGTGACATCGGGAGCCTTTTCATACTGTTCGAGGAGGGCCTTGAATCGGGCCACGTCTCCCTCGGCCTCGTTCACCCGCTTGAGCGCGTAGCCCTCGGCCTCGCGGAGCTTTTTCTCGGCCTCGCCGCTGGCCCGCGGCACCACCTTGTTGTATTCGCCGTTGGCCTGGTTGACCATTTGTTCCCGCTCCTGCTGGGCGCGGTTCACCTCCTCGAACGACCGTTGCACGGCCGCGGGCGGATGTACGTTCTTGAGCTGCACCTGCTGCACCCGCAGGCCCATGTTGAGCTGCTGCACGAGCGCGGTGAGTTCGGCGATCGCCTCGTTCTCGATCCCCTGGCGGCCGATCGTGAGCACTTCGTCCACCGTGCGGTCGCCCACCACCTCCCGCATCACGCTCTCGGAGAGGTCGCGAAGCGTGGGGCCCGGCTCGCGGTGGTTGAAGAGATACTGCTCGGGATCGTCGATCTCGTATTGCACGACCCACTCCACGTGGGCGGCGTTGAGGTCGCCCGTCACCATGTCGCTCTCGCGGGCTGCCTCCGGCGACGACTGATCGGGGTTGAGGGCACCCGGCGTGCCGAAGCCGAACTCCATCTTCAGCTGCCGCTTCACCGGCAGGATCGTGACGGTGTCGATGCCGAAGGGCAGCTTGAACCGCAGGCCCGGGCCAACCGTGCCGATGAACCGCCCGAACCGCTGGATCACGCCCACGCTCTCGGGGCCGACCGTATAGACGCCGCGGGCAAGACCGGCCAGGAGCATGACGGCGATCGCCGCGCCGATCGCCCAGCGGAGCGGGAGTCCGCCCGGCGGGAGTTGTGGCGGCCGCGGGCGACGAAAGGACTCAGAGAACTCGGCCATAGGGATGGAGGATCCTGGGAGGTGACCCCTCAGTGATACCCTCGGCCCGGGCGAGAGTCGAATCGGGCGTTGTGGGCTACTTGGTGCCGGCGCGGGCCCGCTCGATCAGGAAGTCGACAAGCTCCTGGCAGCGGAAAAACCCTTCCCAAAAAGAGTGACCCTGCCCTGTGGCGATGATGAGGTTCACGAGATCTCCCTTTCCGGCTGCCTCGTACCGCTTTTTGAGTTCGGACGAGTTGGGGTCGAGTGGCACGAGCTTGTCGTCGTCGCCGTGGATGATGCAGAAGGGCACGCCCCCCTTGGCAGCCACGTCGATCCGCTCGATCGGGCAGAGCTCGCCAACCCGAGCGAGAAGCTCCTCGGGCTTCAATCCATACGCCGGCGCGGCCTTGGCCACGCCCGGATAGCTCCGCCAGTCATATACGGGATAGATGCCGCCCACGCCCGCGGTGAGCTCGGGGTGCGCGATCGCCCAGGCACTCGCCCACAGGCCGCCGCGGCTCCGGCCGAGCACCGCCGGCTTCGATGCATACCCGCGCCGCACCATCTCGGCATGCAAGGCCTCGGCCGCCTTCACCGCCTCCGGGCTGCCGTACGACTCGCCCGTGTCGATGCCGGCGACGGCGACGCCGGCCTGCGTGAACTGCTCGTGCATCCATTGCTCGGCCTTGTCGGGATGGGACGGCAGCGTGGGGGCGTAGAGGATCCAGGGCTTCGGGCCGGCGAAGGAGGTTGCCGCGGGTGTGAAGATGAAGGCCGTGCGGCCCGCGACCGACAACACCTCGCCCGGCAGGATGAGCTGCTTCTCCGGTTTCGTCGCGGGAACCGCGGCGGGCTCCGCAGCCCCGATCGCGTGATGGAAAACGGTCGCGCAGGCGACGGCAAACGACAGGCGGACGAGGCTTCGTGATTTCATGCGCGGCAGTTTATCGTGGTGGTGTATGAGGCACCATCACGACCTCGAGCGAAAGACGATTCATCTGCGGAGCACGAAGGCTGAACGCCGCGTGTAAACCAGATACGATACGGCCTCGTGCCGAAGAAAGCCCGAAGCGGAAGCGCGAGATCTGCGGTTTCTCCTGAAAGCCCTAAGCGCAAGCGCCGGGATCTGCGAACCTTCACCCACTCAATCCCACCCACGATCAAGGAGCACTCGATGATTCCACAGCACGAGCCTCGCGCGAACCGCATCTCGCGGCGTGGATTTTTGGGCCGGACCGCTGCGGTC
>JBILVW010000055.1:0-11179 GCA_044370205.1 Pirellulales bacterium
CCCTACCGTTGAGCCGGCGTAGCTGACCAGCGGAGGCATGGATGCCGGAGCGCAGGCAGCTCCGAGTGAGCGGAAGCCAGGATGGCTGCAGCGAACGTCCGGCGAAATGGTACGGGGCAATCCCTCGCCGGGTTGGGCGAGTGACGCCTGTCCTACAGCCAGATGTGCAGCCGGCCGTCGAGCATGTCGGGGAGCTTCTTGGCGATGATCCGCTTGATCCGCTCGTCGGTGTAGCGGGTCGAGAAATGCGTCGCGATCACAACCTCGTTGCGAAAGCGGTCGCGGCGGGCGAGCAGGTCGTCGAGGTGCATGTGGCCGAACTTGTGGATCTTCTCCTTGCGGTGGGAGTGGGCCACGAAGGTCAGTTCGGTGATCAGGATCATCGCCTCGAACATCGCCGGGCAGCGGTCGAGCCCCTCCGGCGCGCTGTCGCCGAGGTAGGCCACCAGCGGCGTGCGGATCTCGTGGGTCACGTCCACGCCGGAGAGCCGCAGGTCGCGGATCTTGTCGCCCGGCAGCCCCTGGTATTCGTGCTTGAGTTTGCGGCGGCGGTCCCACACCACGTAGCCCACGCTGGGCAGCGTGTGGCAGGTGGGGGAAACCGTCACCACGTGCTCGCGGGAGAGCTCGATCTCTTCGCCCGGCCGGGCGGGCAGGAGCGTGCACGGCAGCCGGCCGCGGTCGAGCCGCGAAACGGCCCGGAGCAGCTTCTCGATCGGCTCGATCGCCGACTCGGGGAGGTAGATCGTGGGCGGCTCCATCTTCATCATCCGCCGTCGGGCCACGTAGACGGGGAGCGCCGCGATGTGGTCGAGGTGGGTGTGGGTCACGAACCAGGTGCTCGTGGCCATGAAGCCCCAGGGCTGGGAGCCGAGGTCGAAGCCGAGCTTGAGTTCGGGGATCCGCCAGCAGCTCTGCACCGCGGCCCGCGAGTAGCCCTCGACGGTAAGCCCCTTGTGGACGAGCGTGCGGAAGGGCGAGTTGTCGATCATGCGGTGTCCGGTGTGGCGGGCGTTGCGGCGGGCGCGGCGGGCGGCTGGAGCCAGATCTCCTCGAAGAGCTGCTCCTGGCGGGTGCCGAGGCGGCCCCGCCGCACGAGCTCCAGCACGGCGAGAAAGATACCGACCACCCGCGACCGCGGCATATCGTCGTCGAAGAGCGTGGTGAACGCCACCCTCCCCTGCTCCGCCACGAGCGCCTCGATGCGCAGCATGTGGGTCTCGATCGGCGTGTCGTCGTGGACGATCTGCCGCGGCCGCCGCTTCTCCCGCTTGCGGAGCACCCGCGACATCGCCCCCACGAGATCCCACACGTGCACGTCGCCGATCGTCACCTCGGCCGGCTCGCCGCGGGCCGCGGCCTCGTCGGCAGCCGTGCGGGTGAACCGCAGCTCCCACTGCCGGGCCCGATCTTCCAGGAGCGCGGCGGCGTCGCGGAACTGTTTGTACTCGAGCAGCCGCTGCACGAGATCCTCGCGGACGATCTCGACCGGCTCCTCCGTCTCCTCGGGCCGCGGCACGAGCGCCCGAGCCTTCAGTTCGAGCAGCAGACTGGCCAAGTCCACGAACTCGCCCACCTGATCGATGGCGAGATCTTCGAGCACGTCGAGGTAGGTCACGAACTCGGCGGCGATCTTGGCGATCGGCACCGCCGTCACGTCCACCTCGTGCTTCTTCACGAGGTAGAGCAGCAGGTCCATCGGCCCCGCAAAGACGTCGGTCTCGACCTTGAATTCCACGTCGCCTGCCTCATCGGTTCGCCACGGTCCGTCTGCCATCATAGGGACGGCCACCACGGCACGCAGCGGCGGTTTGGAGTAGTCTTTTGCCCATGAGCATCGAGACACTGTGGGCCCCGTGGCGGCTGGGCTACGTGAAGGGCCAGGATCGCGGGACGCCGCCAGAGCCCGTCGAGCCGCAGGCCTGGCGACCGGGCGCCGAGCATGCCTGTTTCCTCTGCCGCGCCGCGGCGGCCGATGCGGCCCACGACCGCCCGCTCGGCGTGCTCGAACGCACGTCGCACGCCTGCGTGGTGATCAACCGCTTTCCGTATGCCAACGGCCATCTGCTCGTGGCCCCGCTCGATCATCGGGCGACGCTCGCCGCGCTTTCGCCCGAGCAGCTGCTCGACCTCCAGCAGTGCCTCGTCCGCTGGTGCGGCCTGATGGAGCGGGAGATGCAGGCGCAGGGCTTCAACATCGGGCTCAATCTCGGCGCTGTCGCCGGTGCCGGCCTGCCGGGCCACCTCCACTGGCACATCGTGCCGCGGTGGCACGGCGACGTGAACTTCATGCCCACGATCGCCGGCGTGAAGGTGCTGCCGCAGGCGCTCGACGCCCTCTGGGAACAGCTGACCGCGGCCCGCGACCGGGAGGCCTCATGACCGCACCCCTGCCCCCGCTCGACTGGCGCACCCGCGAGTCGCTCACGCTCGCTCCGTGGGCAATGCACGCCGCCGACTCGGCCGGCCGCGTGCACCCGGAGCCGCCGCATCCCGTCCGCAGTCCGTATCAGCGGGACCGCGACCGGATCGTGCACTCGGCCGCCTTCCGCCGGCTCGCCCACAAGACGCAGGTCTTCACCGGCTATCACGGCGACTACCACCGCAGCCGGCTGACGCACACGCTGGAGGTGACGAGCATCGCCCGCACGCTCGCCCGGGCGCTCGGCCTCAACGAAGACCTCGTCGAGACGCTCGCGCTGGCCCACGACATCGGCCATCCGCCGCTCGGCCATGCCGGCGAGGACACGCTCGCCGAGCTGCTTCGCGACCAGGGAGGCTTCAACCACAACGCGCAGGCGCTGCGGATCATGGAGTTTCTCGAGCGGCGCTACGCGGAGTTTCCGGGACTGAATCTTTCCCGCGAGGTGCTCGACGCCCAGGCCACGCGGAAGAAGGATGGCTCCGCCCCGGCCCCCTTGCTCGAGACACAGGTCGTCGATGCCGCCGACTCGATCGCCTACGACACCCACGACGCCGACGATGCCGTGGAGCTGAAGCTCGTGCGGATGGAAGAGCTCCTGGAGCTGCCGCTGGTGTCGGAGGCAGCGGTACGCGTGGCCGATCGCTACGGCCGGCTCGAGGGCTCCGAGCTTCGACACACCGTGCTCCACGAGCTCGTGGACATGCAGGTGGCCGAACTGATCGGCATGAGCCGGGCGACGATCGACACCCTCGGGATCGACTCCGTCGCCGCCGTCCGCCAGGCATGGCGCGGGCCCGACGGCCGGACGGGTCGGCGAATCGTCGCCCACGCCCCCGCGGTCGCGGCGGGCAAGCGGCAGCTCGAGAAGTTTCTGTTCGAACGTGTCTATCGCAGCCCCCTGGTGCTGGAGGTGCGGGTGCCGGCTCAGCAGCGGCTCACTCGGCTCTTCGAATGGTACTGCGGCCATCCGGCCGAACTGCCTGCAAACTTCCGGCAGCGTGCCGAGACATTCGGCGTGCGTCGCAGCGTGGCCGACTACATCGCGGGCATGACCGACCGGTTCCTGGAGCTGGACCACGACCGCCGCCTCGGCTGACGGATTCGCCTGCGACCGTGTGGTAAAGTTGTCTCCCCGCCACCATCCATCGGTCAGCCCCCCATGGCCCTCGTCATTCTTCGTTCGATCTTCGTGATGGTGACGGTGGGCATCGCGGTGCTCATCGTCAATTCTGAGCCGATGCGGCAGGCGCCCCCTTGGGCGCCGTGGGCCGTGATGGCGGGGTCCGTCCTCGTGCCGCTGGCGGTGATGGCCATCGATGCCGTGATCCGTCGCAAAGACCTGACGACGATCACGGCGGTTTACTTCGGACTGCTCGTAGGGGTGTTTCTCACCTACGTGGCGATGCTCGCCCTCACCCCGGTGCTGCCGCTCAATCCGCGTGACTCGACCTGGACCTGGCTGCCGCTCGTGCTGGGCGCCGTGCTCTGCTACGTGTGCACGAGCCTGCTGCTGCAGACCCGCGACGACTTCCGGTTCCTTATCCCGTTCGTAGAGTTCGCCCGCGACGTCCGCGGCCTCAGGCCCAACGTGCTCGACGCCACGAGCATCGTCGACGGCCGTCTCGCCGACCTCGCCGCCGCCGGCATCTTCGAGTCGCGGTTCGTGATTCCCTCCTTCGTACTCGACGAGCTCCAGGCGGCGGCCGACTCGGGTGACAAGCAGCGGCGGACGCGCGGCCGCCGCGGCCTCGACGTGCTCGCCCGACTCCGGGCCAACAAGCTGGTCGAGATCGACGTACTCACACCTGGTGACGAAATCGATGACGAGACGACGCTCGAGTCGCGGGTAGTGGCGATGGCCAAGCGGCTCGGCGGCCGCATCGTCACCACCGACTCCAACATGGTGAAGATCGCTGGCGTGCGGTCGGTGCCGGCGATCAACGTCAACGAGGTGGCCCTGGCCCTCAAGCCTGCGTACGTGCCCGGCGACGCCCTCACCGTGCGGCTCGTGAAGCAAGGGGAGGAGCCCGATCAGGGTGTCGGCTACCTCGACGACGGCACGATGGTCGTGGTCGAAAACGGCCGCGACCAGATCGGCCGCGTCCTGCACGTGGCCGTGACGAGCACGCTGCAGACGACCGCCGGCCGGCTGGTCTTCGCCCGGCCAGAACATGCCGGCCGCTGAGCCGGCCCCTGTACCACGGAGTGACACGATGGTCCCTCTGATCGCCTGTCTCGCGATTCTCCTGGCATCGGCCTGCCCGGCTGCCGAACCGCCGGGGCCGAACGTCCTCTTCATCCTCTGCGACGACCTGCGGCCCGACGCGGTCAGCTGCTACGGCTCGAAGCACGTGAAGACGCCGCGGATCGACGCCCTTGCGGCCGACGGCGTGCGATTCACCAACGCGTTTTGCACCACGTCGCTCTGCTCCCCGAGCCGGGCGAGCATCCTCACCAGCCGCTATGCCCATGCCCACGGCGTGCGGAACAACTTCACCGAGCTGCCCCCCGATCTCCCGCATTGGCCGGGCCGGCTTCGCGATCAGGGCTATGCCACGGCCTATGTTGGCAAATGGCACATGGGGGAGAACAACGACGCCCCGCGGCCCGGCTTCGACTGGTTCGTGTCGCACACCGGCCAGGGGAAGTACTTCGACACGGAGTGGAACGTCAACGGCGAGCGGCGTGAGACACCGCCGGGCTACTACACGACCATCGTCACCGATTACGCGCTCGACTGGCTGAAGCAACGGAAGCCGGACCAGCCGTGGGCGATCTGCGTCGGCCAAAAGGCGCCGCACTCCTTCTACTTCCCGGAGAAGAAATACGCCCACGCCTTCGACGACGTGAAGGTGCCCTATCCGACCAGTGCCTTCCAGCTCGACGGCAAGCCCGACTGGATCCGGCAGCGGCTCACCACCTGGCACGGCATCTACGGGTCGCTCTTCGACTGGCGGAAGACGTTCCCCGACATGCGGCCGGAGGGGGTCAAGGATTTCGAGAACATGGTGCATGCGTACTGGGGCACCGTGCTCTCGGTGGACGACAGCGTGGGCCGGCTCGTCGATTTCCTGAAGGCCTCGGGCCAGTTCGAGAACACGATCGTCGTCTTCATGGGAGACAACGGCCTGCTCGAAGGGGAGCATGGCATGATCGACAAGCGAACGATGCACGAGCCAAGCATCCGCATCCCGCTCGTGGCCCGGGGCCCCGGCCTGCCGCACGGCATGGTGGTGAAGCAGCAGGTGCTCACTCTCGACGTGGCCCCCAGCCTGCTGGAGGCCTGCGGTGCGCCGGCAATCGGCGGGCTCGACGGCCGCTCCTGGCTGAAGCTGGTGGCCGGCAACGATCCCGGCTGGCGCACCGAGTGGTTCTATGAATACAACTACGAACAGCAGTTCCCCTACACGCCCAACATCCGCGGCATCCGCACCGATCGCTGGAAGTTCATCCGCTACCCGCACGGCGACGGCTCCCCCGACCGTCACCTGCCCGAACTGTACGACCTCGCCAACGACCCCGGCGAACTGGTGAACCTCGCCACCAACCCCGCCCACGCGGCCACGCGGGCCGACCTCGAACGCCGCCTCACGGCCCTCCTCGCCGCCCACGGCCTGACTCCCGCGACCGACACGATGCGGCTCGACGAGGGCATCAAGACCGAGCTCCCCGACCAAAAAATCCGGTAGGCCGTCCCTGCCCACGGCGTTTCCCCAGACAAGCCCCCGGGCGCGAGCCGGGGGATCGCCGACGCGGAAGCATCGGCCGGGTGGGTGTTTCGGCGATCCATCCGCGGCTCCCGCCGCGAAATCCCCTCGCTTGCGCTCAGGGCTTCGATGGCGGATTCGCTCTCGACGCGGCCGGCCCGTCCCCCTACCCTCCCGCCGCATCTTCCCGGGAGTCCCGCCATGATCGCCCCACACGCCACCATCCGTCCCCATGACGCCTTCGCCCCCGAGGCCTGGCACCACGACATCAACGCCGCCATCGTCGAGGGGGGCCGTGAGTTCCTGCTCACGAAGCGGCAGCGGTCACGCCGCTATCCCTCGCGTCTGCTCCGCTACTTCATTCCGTTTCACTGGCTCGGCCGCGAGGCCGCCCGCCGGCAGCGGCCGCTGAAGGTGTGCGAGATCGGCATCGCCCACGGGCTCATGCTCCGCTACGTGATGTACGGCTGCGAGCAGATCGGCGTCGACTACGGCGACATGATCGGCAACTGGACCGGCGTGGACATCAAGCTGTTGCACGACCATCTCTCGAAGCTGCCCTACGACGAGCTGATCGAGGCCAACTTCGAGACCGACGTCGCCAAGCTGCCGGCCGACGCCGACGTCTACGTGCTGCTGCACGTGCTCGAGCACCTCTACGAGCCCGAGAAGGCGATCGAGCAGCTCGTGTCACGGCTGCCCTCTGGCGCACTGCTGCTCGTGGGCTTCCCTGCGCACATCCACGCGACGATCCCGTTGCGCGAGCCGCACCTCCGGGCCCATACCAACGCCAATGGCCATGTGTCGGCGCTCTCCGCGAAGCGATTCAACGACGCGGCGCGGGCCAACGGCTGCGACATCGAGGAGACGCGGTCGGCCTTCTTCCTGCGGGCCAGCGGGATGTTCCTCGAAGACCAGCGGTGGTGGCAGCGGTTCAACCTCACCTGGGGACGGCTCGTCCCTGGCTGGCTCGGCGAGGTCTACATCGCCGCCCGCAAGCGCTGAGCGACGTCATAGAAGCCCTGGGCGCAAGCCCGGGGACTGCCCTCTCCATAGAAGCCCTGGGCGCAAGCCCGGGGATTCCCCTCTCCATAGAAGCCCCGGGCGCAAGCCCGGGGACTGCCCTCTCCATAGAAGCCCTGGGCGCAAGCCCGGGGATCCTCCGGCTTCCGCCGGAGGATCCCTGGATTACCGTCACGAAAACGCTCACCAGCCGCGGCCGCGGAGCCAATCGATGGCGCGGGCCTTCCAGTCGAGTTGGCCGGGCAGCGTGTTGCCGGCCTTGAGCCCGAAGCCGTGGCCCCCCTTCTCATAGATGTGGATCTCGGCGGGCACCTTCGCCTCCACCAGTTTCAGGTAGAGATTGGCCGAACCCTGCGGCAACGAGCCCGGATCGTCGCCGCACTGGGCGATGAACATTGGTGGCGTCGTCGCGTCGATCGTCACGTCAGGCCGCAGGCCGACGTTGCCGTCGCCCACGATCTTCCAGGCGTAGAGCAGGAGCACGGCGTCTGGCCGCGGCGACACCCCCGGATCGGCGGCGGGAAACTTCGGCGGATTCGTCGCGGCCACGAGCGTCGCCTGGCCGCCGGCCGAGAAGCCGAGCACGGCGATCTTCGCCGGGTCGATCTGGAACTCGGCCGCTCGCCGCCGCACCTCCTGCACCGCCTTCTGGATGTCCTGCACCGGCGCGGCATTGGGCACGGGCATCTTCCCCGTCGGCACCCGGTGCAGCACCAGAACCGACACGAACCCCTGCTCGTTGAGCCAGCGACAGGCCTCGGAGCCCTCGTGCTCCGAGGCGAGCATGCCGAAGCCGCCCCCCGGCACCACGAGCACCGCGCTGCGGAGCTTCACCGGCTCGGTCCGCGGGATGTCGTAGACGACCAGCCGCGGATTCGACACGTTTGACCGCCGCGCGATGCCGTCGGCCTTCTTCTCGACCGTCTCGGCGGGCTCGGCGGGCACCCGCGGCTCAGGCACGCCCTCGGGCCAGAGCACGATCTCTTGCGGCTTGGCGGCATCGACCAATGACACCGGCAGCATCAGCTGCAGGCCGACGAACAGGAAAAATGCAAGCCGATGCATGCGGAGTCTCCTGGCGGACACGAAGATTCTTTCCAAAACCGTCACGTCACACTTTACGGTTTCGGGCGTGAGCCGCCCACTTGGGCCATCGCCGACAATCGGCGGCTCCTTTGTGCATGGCACCAGCGGCCGCGCGGAGGATAGGCTCACCGCCCCCCGCAGGCCTCACCCGGTCTGTTCACGAGCGTGCCAGGATCCCTGCCGAATGGCTGCCGCCCCCCCATCCGTTGACCGTGCCGCCGGACGAGTCAGCCCGACCTACCGCTGGCAGGTCGTGGCGATGCTCTGGCTCGTCTGCTTCTTCAACTACGCCGACCGGCAGGCGATCTACGCCGTCTTCCCGCTGATCGGCTCGGAGTTCGGGTTCGACAAGGTGCAACTCGGCCTGATCGGCTCCGCGTTCATGTGGGTCTATGCGGGGGGCGCGCCGTTCGCCGGCTTCATCGCCGACCGCGTGAAGCGGGTGCATCTCATCCTCGGCGGCTGCATCTTCTGGAGCTTCGTGACGGTCGCCACCGCCTGGTGCTCGAAGCTCTGGCATTTCGTCGCGGTGCGGGCGGCCGAGGGGCTCGGCGAGACGTTTTACTTTCCCGCCTCGATGTCGCTCACGGCCGACTACCACGGCCCCGAAACCCGCAGTCGTGCCTTCGCCATCCATCAGTCGAGCGTCTACATCGGCACGATCCTCGGCAGCTGGCTCGGGGCGGTGCTCGCGGAGTGGTACGGCTGGCGGGCGGGCTTTTTTCTGTTCGGCACGGCGGGGCTCGTCGTCGCGGCCGTGCTCTATCTCTTCCTGCGGGAACCGGAGCGGGGCAACGCCGATCGGCTCGATGCCGCACTCGCCGCCCACGGCCATGACCCCGGCTCACCTGCGGAAGCGATGACGCCGGCGACCACCCCACGCGCGCTCGCACCTCTGGGGCTCACCGCCACGGCCGCAAGCGTGTTCGGCAATCCGGTCACGCTGCTCCTGATGCTGGGATTTCTCTGCGCGAACTTCGTGGCCACGATCTTCCTCGCCTGGACGCCGACCTTTCTCGTGGAGAAGTTCGGCTATTCGCTCGGCACGGCCGGCCTCACCGGCACACTGTTCATTCATCTCGCGAGCGCCGCGAGTGCCCCGCTGGCGGGCGTGGTGGCCGATCGGCTGGCGAGCCAGGTGCGGGGCGGGCGGATCGTGATCCAGCTGCTCGGTCTGCTTCTCGGCGCCGGCTGCGTCGCGACGGTCGGCCTCTGCACCTCGACGCCGATGCTCCTCACCGCTATGACCGCCTTCGGGCTCTGCAAGGGCTGCTACGACGCCGGCATCTTCGCCTCGCTCTTCGACCATGTGCGGCCGGAGGCCCGCGCGAGTGCCGCCGGAATCATGAACACCGTGGGCTGGGGGGGCGGGGCGCTCGGCCCGCTCTTCGTGGGCCTCATGTCCAGCTACGGCGGCGGGAACGAAATCGACAACATGAGCCACGCGATCGCCCTGGGCGGCGGCGTCTACCTCGTCGCGGCGTTCCTCCTCGCCGCCGCAGCCCTCATCGCCCGCCGGCAAGCGTGACGAAGATCTGGTTGTGGGTTTCGCCGGCAGTGACGACATGCCGCACGAACGCGATCGACCGGCCGTCGGGGGAGAAGACGACGGCCTCGGGGCGCGGGTCACTTCTGTCGATGCGTCTGGGCGTGAGCCGGCGAGACACGCCCGTCGCCACCTCGACCGTCATCACGCTGCCATCGGCCGCGTAGGCGATCCGTTGTGCCGTCGGCCGTCGTCACGTGGCCTTGGAACGCCAGCGCGTACCGCTTGCGAGCCGTCTGCCCGCAGGTACCCGGCCCTGCCGATCCAGCCTTCCTCGAAGGCCTTCGAGATCTCGTCACTCCCGGGCCGCGGTGCATCGTGCAACTCCGTGACCAGCACCGTGAACGCGGAGCCGTCGTGATTCCGCGGATGCGCCGCCGGCACCTTCACCGGGCAATCGCACACGCTCACCCCGATGCCGCGGAGATTCTTTTCTGCACCGGCAGTGCCCGCGGCCAGTTCGAGCACCGCGTCTTCGTAGGTGAAGCTCACGAGCCGGCCATCGCCGCTGAAAAGATGCACATGGCTGCCGCCACGGAGCGCCCCGGGCGTCAAGGGGGGCACGAGGTCACGGGCGTCGAGGTTCTCAGCCACGCCCAGCCGACCGGCATGCACGACGCCGCAACAGGCGCCATCACGAGACTCATACAGCCGCTCGACCTTTCCCGTCGCCACCTCCACCCGCTCGATCCGCGTGCCGTCGAAGACCGAGCCGTCGGCGCCGGATCGCGTGTCGTAGACGATCCACCGCGAGTCGGCCGACCAGACCGCCGCATTGGTCAGCATGTGGCCGTACGGTGCGGTGGTGATCTGCCATTCCTTCATGCCCAATTCCCGAGTGCCTTGCGAAACACTGGCGGTGGGACCGAAATCGTCACACTCTCCTTCGCAACGGTAAAGCCATACGTGGCGGCTCGTCAATCAGACGAAGTAGGATGGAGGCCTCAGCCATGACGACGTCATCCTCCATTGCAGAGCGGCATCACCGACGCCACGCACGAGCGTTGTTTGCACGGCGAGTGCTCTGCGGATTCGTTGCCTGGGGCACTGTCTGCTCCATCACCGGCCACGGCCTGGCGGCCGCTCCGGATGCCGTGCGCGAGCTGGCTTCGCAGCATGAGATCGTCCAGCGGCGCGACGCTGCCATCGGAATCCGCGGCGTGCTGCGGTTCGCCCTCGAGGCGGCTGGCAATGGCTGGAATCCGCAGGCGGTCGAGGAGTCGCTCAGGCTGGCCCGCTCGATGCAGGATCTCGATCCAGCGAGCCGCGAGTTCGGCAACTTTCGCTGGCGGCTCGGCGATGCGGCCGTCACCGATCACAACGCGGTCGAGTTCGCCGTGCAGCTCACGAGCCTGCTGCGGCTCGCCTCCGCCGACGCACTGACGCCGGCCG
>JBILVW010000387.1:0-3125 GCA_044370205.1 Pirellulales bacterium
GATCCCCGCCGATGCCATTGTGCTCTTCGACGGCACGAGCCTCGACCAGTGGAGCAATGGCGGCAACTGGACCGTCGCCGACGGCATCGCCACGGTCGGCAAGGGGGCGATCGTGACGAAGCAGGGCTTCGGCGATTGCCAGGTGCACGTCGAATTTCGCACGCCGTCGCCGGCCACCGGCAAGGGCCAAGGCCGCGGTAATTCAGGCGTCTTGCTCATGGAGAAGTACGAGGTTCAGATTCTCGACTCGTTCCAGGACGGCACGGACGGGCCGGTGACCTATTTCGACGGCCAGTGCGGCGCGGTCTACAACCAGCAGCCGCCGGCCGTGAACGCCTGCCGCAAGCCCGGCGAATGGCAGACCTACGACATCCTGTTCACCCGGCCGCGGTTCGCCGCCGACGGCACGCTCTCCTCGCCGGCCCGGATCAGCATGCTGCACAACGGCGTGGCCATCCACTCCGACACGGTGATCAAGGGCACCACGCGATTCCCTGCTCCGCCGAGCTACACGAAGCACGACGACGCCCTGCCGATCATGCTGCAGGACCACAGCAGTGCGATCCAGTTCCGCTCGATCTGGGTTCGCCCGCATGAGCCGCTCGTGCCGACGCTCGACGAGTAGGCCGGGTCCTACGCGACCAGCAATGCAGCTGGCGAAGATGCCACCGGGGACCTCGATGGCGATCTCGCCCTCGTGCGGCGGCGCCGTGAGGAGGGGCGCCGAGCTGACGAGGGTCAGGATCCGGAGTCGCCTCGAGCTTCCCATTCAATCACACGGATCCAGAGGCTCATTGGATTCGAGGGGTTGCCCCTAACCAATATCGCTTACCACACCCGTGCTCGTGCCGAACGTGTCGGCCTCGATGCCCATCTGGTGCAGCATCCGCACGAACAGGTCCGACAGCGGGCGATTTTTCGCGCGGTCGTAGAGCACGTGCCCGGCGTGCTTGAAGCCGCCGCCGGCGAGGATGATCGGCAAGTTCTGGCACGTGTGGGCCGACGCGTTGCCGAGGTTGCTGGCATGCAAGACCATCGTGCGATCGAGCAGCGTTTCATTCCCCTCGCTGGAGCCTTGCAGTTTCGCGAGAAACCCGTTGAACTCGCGATATTCGGCCTCTTCGATCTTCGCGAGCTGCTCGATCGTCGCCTCGTCCTGGCCATGGTGCGATGCTGCGTGGTGCGAGATGCTCACGCCTGGGACTTTCACAAAGCTCCCGGCGGCATCGTAACTGGAGATGTCCAGGTTGATCACCCGCGTGGAGTCGGTTTGGAGGGCGAGGTGAACCAGGTCGTACCACTGCCGTGACAGTTCGTCCAATTCTCCCGCGCGGAACTCGCGCGGCTTGTATTCGACGCTCGGCTTCGGCTTGTTGGCCCAGGCTTCATCTTGGGCGAGTCGCACTTCGGCCTCGCGAATCGATGTCAGCAGGGTGTCAAGCCGATTGCGATCGCCCGCGCCCAGGTTGCGGGCGAGGTCGCGGGCCTGCTGACGGACATCGTCCAGGATGCTTCGACCAACTCTCAGCCGCTGCACTTCACGCGCGACCTCGTCAGGCGTGCCATTGACGAAAAGCTGGTGAAACATTTCTCGCGCGCCGCGCACACTCGGCGAGCGCACGCCTTTACGGTTGAAGGACTGTGCACCACTTCCGAGTCCAATAAAGGGAAACCGCGTTTCGTGGCCGACCTGCTCTGCGGCCAGGATGTCGAGTGAAATCGTGTTGCGCTGGTCCGCGGGGTTGCGGATGAACTCGCCCGCGACGCCGGTGAACAACCCTACCTCGGTATGATGGCCGCCGGAGTGGCCAGGATGCGAAATACCTGAGAACACCGTGAATCGACCGCGATGGTCGTCGAGCAGCTTCAGGTAACGGGTGGATTCGTAATCGAGCCCGGCCTTTTCGGGAAAGAGATACGGCGTGTGCGTGCCCAACCTGCGGCTGATGAGCACCATGCGCCGCGGCACCAGCTGCGCCGCTTTCGCTTCGGCTCCGAGGCCGAGCGGGAGCATGGCGTCGAGCAGCGGCAAGCCGATGGCGACGCCCCCGGCCCGAAGCATCGTGCGGCGCGAGAGCAGGCGAGTGTTCAGGGGAATCATGATCTGGCCTTTCTTACTTGGTGAGAAACGCCGGGCTCTGCACGACTTCATGAACGAGGGATCGCAGCCCGTAATCCCGCTCGCGCGTCCGGGCGACGATGGACTGCACGACTTCGCGGTCCGCAAACTGCACCTCGGCGCCGGTCGCGAACACGAGCAGTTGTCGCGCTCCGATCATCCGCGCTGCCCATCGCATGGCCACTCCTCATTCTGAATCGCCGATGTCGCGGGCTATGGAACCGGACTTGCGATACGAAAACCGCCGCTGTTGCCCTCGCGCGCCGGGTCGAACACGTTCCTGTTCGAGGACGACACGGGACCCGCGCTGTTGATCCAGCCGCCGTTGCGGAGCTCACGAGACGAGCCGGCAGCACCCGTGAGGTCGGTCCACTCATAGACGTTGCCGCTCATATCGAAGGCACCGTAGTAACTTGCCCCGCCATTGGTGCCCACCGTCGTGACGTTGCCATCTTGGCCATTCCAGTCGGCTTTACTGTGGTAGTTGGCGAAGTTGCCCACGCCGCCCGCCGAGCCCACTCCTGATGCGTCGGCCGAGATGATCCCGGGCGTCGTGTCGAAGCCGTTGCCATAGACGCGATAGCCGCCGGCGTTGCCGTTGAGCGTGGGATCGTAGTACGCCGCCTTGTACCATTCGTTCGACGTCGGAACGTAGAACAGCGCCCCCGGGTTCACGGCCACGGCATCTCCACTGGTTGCCGTGCCCACCGTGTACGCCCCGATGTTCTGCGGAGCACCGGCCGACGAGTCGGTGTTACCGCAGGTCTTGGCCCCGTTGTGCAGCCAGTTGCACACCCGGGCAGCGTCCCACCAACTCACATAGATCACCGGCTTGTCGCCCATGTTCGGCTTGGCGGCATAGCGGCTGCCGTTCGTCGTGCCGGTATTCGTGATCCCGCCCCGGGCGTCGCTGCCCATCATGCCGTTGTAGACCGAGTTGGGGTTCGTGCCGTCAGGGTCGATCGCATTCAGGAACGCCGCGTACTGCGAGTTGGTGAACTCGAAC
>JBILVW010000388.1:0-3112 GCA_044370205.1 Pirellulales bacterium
ACCAAGCAGCTCATCGCCCAACTCGTGGGCGTGCTGATGGTGGGTGCCTACGTCGTGCCTGTCTCGGCGATCTGCTGGCTGCTCATCAAGGCGATCGTCGGTCTCCGGGTCGGTGCCCACGAGGAAGTCGGTGGCCTCGACATCGGCGAGCACGGCAACGAGGCCTACCACGGCTTCGTGATGGTGCGGTCCGAGTAACGATCCAGAAGGATGCCCCAACGGTGTGGGCGGGCACTCCGCCTCGCCCGCCCACACCGGGGCATTTTCCTCAGGCCGATCGAAAGCCGCCATTGACGGCGATGATCTGGCCGGTGACGAACGCCGCCTGAGGCGAGACGAGCCAGTGCACGGCCCCCGCGATGTCTTCGGGTGTGCCCCAGCGGCCGAGCATGCTCTCCCGCACGGCCCGCTGCTGCCAGGCGTCGCTCGCTCCCTCGCCCCAGGCCGTGCGGATCCAGCCGGGGGCCACGCAGTTCACCCGCACCTGCGGCGCGAGCGACTTCGCCAGGCTCTTCGTGAACGCCATCACGGCCCCCTTCGCGGCCGCGAACAGCTCGCCGCTGTCACCCTCCATGCCGGTGTGGGCCTGATCCCAGCCGATCGTCACGATCGAGCCACCGGTGCGGTCCCGCATCCAGCGGCCGAAGCCCCGGGCGAGCAGCATCGTGGCCGTGACATCCACCCGCAGCAGCTCGTCGAGCTTCCGCTCGAAGCCCCACTTCGCGGGATCACCGGTGAGCACGTCGGCCCCGGCGATGAGCACGAGGGCGTGGATGGCCGGTAGCGCGGCAGTGGCCGCCTGCACGAGCGACTCGCAGCCCGCCGGGCTGCCGAGATCGGCAAGGAACGTACCGGCGTGGCTCGTCCCCAAGGCAGCGGCGACCTCTGCAGCGCCCGTAGCACTGCGGCCATGAATGGCCACCCGCGCGCCGGCGGCAGACAGCTCGAGTGCCACCGCCCGGCCGATGCCCCGCGTCGCGCCCGTGACGAGCACGGTGTGGCCAGCCAGGTCGCTCATCGGGTGGCCTTCGACTCGGTTTCCGCAGGGGCTACCGGCTCCTCCACGGCGAAGCGGTAGCAGGCTGCCTCCTCGGCATTCCGCACGAGCAGGCGGCCGGCGATCACGCACGGGTTGTTCCAGGTCTGGCCGTCGAGGGCCGCGAGCCGCCCGCGGACGCGGTGCTTCTCGGGCGTGCAATCGACGAACACAACTTCGCCCGACTCGGCCTGCACCACGAGCAGGTCCCGCACCCGCAACACCTGCCCCTGCCCGTAGCGGCCCCCCTTCCAGGCCCGCCTGCCGTCGGCGAGCCGCACGCATTCCAGGATCCCGTCGGAGAGCCCGTAGGCATGGCCGTCGTGGATTGCCACGTTGGTGAACTTCGTCTTGAGCATGCCGGGCTCGGCCCACACCTGGCGAAACGCGAGCGGATCGCCGCCGGCCTCGGGCTCGAACACGGCGGCCCCGATGCCGTAGCCCTTCGAGACAAAAATCCGCCCGCCATCGAGCACGTGGGCCTGCGAGCAGGAGGCGTCGGAGTTGGAGTGGCCGGGCCACGGGAACGACCAGAGCCGACGGCCATCGACCGGATCGTAGGCCGCCACGCTGCCCTCGTTGACGATGAGCACCAGATCGCGGTCGCCATGCATCACGAGGACCGGCGACGCATAGGCGATCTGCTCGTCGCCGCCAGTCCATGCCCGCTTGCCGGTCGCGCGATCGTAGGCCACGAGCGACACCGCCCCGCCCCCCTGCTCCAGCGGTCCGCCACCGGGCACGATCACGAGCGACTCCGTCACGAGCGGCGATCCGGCCCGGCCCCAGGCGACGGCGGCTTCGTGCGCGGCGGCGTCGATCCCCAGATCATCCAGCACGTTCTTGCGCCACACGACCGTGCCCGTCGCCCCGTCGATCGCGTGCAGCCAGCCGGTCGCGCCGGTGGAATACACGACGCCGTCGCGGATCGTGGGCGTGGACCGCGGCCCCACGCCGCCGAGCACGGTCTCATGCCGCGCCGGCACCGCCACGCTCCACTCGGGCTCGCCGCTTTCGAGTGCATAGCAGGCGACCACCTCTTCGTCGCCCCGCTGCTCGAGCGTCACGGCGTGGCCGTCGCACACGGCGAACCCGCTCCAGCCCGCGCCGATCTTCCGCCGCCAGACTTCGGAATACGCCTCGCCTGCGGCGGGCACCGCGACCTGGTCGATACCCGCGTTCCCCTGCGGCCCCAGAAACTGCGGAAAGTCGTTCGTGGCCTCTGGCTGCCAGGCTGCGCGTTCCGCGGCCGCGACCGCCGGCTCCGCGGCCTGCGGCAAGAGCCGATCCCGCGACGGACTCCACCGCCAGGCGAACTCCGGCACGAGATCTCCCGACACCCGCTCGACCCGCAGCGCGGCACACGCGACCGCCACCGCCCCGAGCAGCCCCCAGGCCACCGTCTTCTTCAGCCGTAGCGGATGGCCGCTCTCTCGCAGGAACCAGACGAGCACTGACATCAGCCCCGCGAAGGCGAGGATGAGCGTGATGATGTTCCGCACCGCCTGATCGACGATGCTGCCCACGATCGGCTCGAGGAACCCGGCCCGCACGAGCACGATCGCCGTCGCAAGTGAGGCGAGTGTGACGAACACCCGGCGCGGCGGCACGAGCGGCCGAGATGCCGGCATGGACGAACGAGTTTGAGCACGGGGCATGAGATGCCGCAGGGGGGTGACGGGGATCCGAGTCATGCAGCCTACAACGATCGAATCGCAGGCGCCCACGCGCAGCCCGCACAAGGCCCATGAATTCTTGTCGGCCCGTCGGGCGCCGACTACACTCGCCAGGGTTCGATCGGTCGCCGAAAGCCTTTGACTGGACGCTCCCCCATGCCCCCGAAGAACGCCGTCGCTCCGGCCGCTCGCCCCGTCGAGGAGCCGCCGGCTTCGGCCGCCGCCGTGGGGCCATCGACGGCCGCCGTGCACGCCGGCGAGGCCCGCCAGAAGCCCGGCCACGCGATCACCGACCCGATCTTCGCGGCCTCGACCTACACGTTCGCGAACACCCAGTCGATCATCGACTTCATCGAGCAGGAGCAGCACCGCGAGGAATACGGCCGCTACGGCAACCCGG
>JBILVW010000389.1:0-3102 GCA_044370205.1 Pirellulales bacterium
GGATCGTGGTCCACGCGGCGGGAAACGGCCGCTCCAGGATCGCCCGCCTGCGCCTCGACCGCAGCCACCGGAAGATCATGCGTCAGAGCGGCGGCGTGAGCGGCAGCTTCCGCGAGAAGAGCTCGATCGCGAGCAGCAGGCAGCCGACCGAAACGGCCACGAACGACAGGAGCAGCATCGCCGTGTAGACGTTCATCGGCGGCCGTGCGTTGGAGGAATGCAGGTCGTCTGCCATGACTCGCCCCCTGACTTCAGGCCTTCAGCTTCGTCGTGACCTTGTCGCCCCGCTGCACGATGCCGCGGCTGTATTCACGCACGAGCTCGGCGATGGCCCGATCCGACTTCACGGAGCGGACGATCGCCCGGCCCACGTACTGGCCGGAGCGGTACACCTCCAGCGTGTGGCCGACCTGGAGCCCGTCGTCGCTGCCGAGCGACACCTGGATGGAGTTCTCCGCGACCCCGATCACGTCGCCATCGAGAGGCGGCACACGGTCCTTCGGCAGCGAGTCGAGCGTGAGGCCGCTCTGCCGCAACAGGTCGCGGGCATTGGCCACCTGCTGCTCGAGCTGTTCTTTGCGTTCGGTGGCGATCGCCAGGAAGGCCTTCGTCTCCTCGAGCTGGGCGGCAAGCTTCGCGGCATTGCCCACCTGGGTATCCACCGTGCCCTGCTGCTCCCGCACCTGGGCTCGCAGCTCCTCGACTTGGGCAGCCGCCGTCTTGAGGGCCGTCTGGGCGGTCTCCAGCTCGGCCAGCGCCTTCTGCTGCGCCTCTTCGCGCTCGACCTTCTCCTTCCGCAGCAGTTCGAGTTCGCCGCTCTTCTCGGACAGGGCGGTCTGCAGCTTGGCGACGACCTGGTCTCTGGCCAGTTCCGAGGCCGACACCCGCTGCGTCAGCTGCGTGATCTCCTGCTGGAGCTTGTCCCGCTCCTTCTCGGCCTCGGCGAGCTGAAACTTGTAGCCGGGCCTTTGGCCGGCGAAGCAGTCTTCGGGCCGCCGCTCGATCTCTGCCTGCCAGTTCGTATGGGAGACGAAGATCGCCCCGGCGAACGTCATGAGCACGAGGCTCATGATGAACACCGCGAACACGAAGATCTTGCCGATGGCGTTCATGGCGACACCTGCTCGCCTGGTCGCACGCCGGGAGCCTTCCCCGGAGATACCCAGGCATTCCAATGTCTTATTCTCGACTGGAGCGGGAGGCCGGGACAAGCCGCCGGCCTTCCTCCGGCACAGCCCCGCCCGCCGGCGCTGTCCGACGCCCCGACCCCGGCCGTATGGCCCCCGCCACTGTTGCAGCCGTCACAACCGCCACCACTCCCCAGCCCGCCAGACCTCCCACGACGAGCCACGGGCTCTGCCGCCCGTCGGGCCAGACCCTCGCCCGGAGCGTGGCGGTGGCTCGCCTGGGGCCACGCTCGAGCAGCCGCCCGCAGCCGTCGATGGCTGCCGAGAAGCCGGTGTTGGCCGCGATCGCGATCGGCGTCCGCACCTCCACGGCTCGGAAGATGGCCGCCGTGAGGTGCATGTCGAGCTCGCTCGATCCCCAGAACCAGCCGTCGTTGGTGAGGTTGACGAGCACATCGGGCCGGCGGCCTGCGGCGGCAAGCGAGCGGACGAGGCCGCGCACGGCCGTAGACAGGGCGGTCTCGTAGCAGATGGTCGGCGCGACCAGGCGGCCCGCGATCTCCACGGCCACCGCCGCGCGGCCGGCGGTGAGCCCGGCGGGCAGCGGCGTGAGCCGATAGAGCAGCGGAAACCGGTCGGCCAGCGGCACGTATTCGCCGAACATCACCGGATGCATCTTGTCGTAGCACGCCAACGGACGGCCGAGGGCGTCGAGGAACAGCCCGCAGTTGAAATACTCCACGCCCCCCGCAGCCCGCGGCGTGATCACCTGCTTGTCGAGTCCGACGAGCCAGCGCGTCCCATACCGCCGCGCGTAGACGGCCAGCGCATCGAGTCGCTCCTGGGCGAGCGCGGCGCGAGCCCGGGCCTGCCGCGCTTCTCCCTGTTGCGGATCGGCATCGGCCGGCGCCGGGCCGATCATCCGCTCCACGACGGCCTCGTCGAGCCGCTCGGCGGGATCGATCTCGACGAGCCCCCACCGCCACATCGTCTCCGGCCAGACGACGAGGTCGGGCTTCGCATCGCGTTCCGCGAGCCCCGCCATCGTGAGATCGTCGTAATGCCGGGCGACGTCGCCGGCGGCATCGGGATCGTGCTTGAGCTCGGTGTCGATCGAGCCCTGCACGAGCAGCACGTCGAGCGGCGATCCCTCGGGCTCCGGCGCCGTCGCCAGCCGCCAGCCGCCGTAGCCGAGCGCCGCGACCACGATTCCGACAGCCACCAGGGCCTCGCCGCGGAGCACACCGGCCCGCCGCGTCTCGCGCCGCAGTCGCCACCAGGCTGCCAGCCCGGCCGCACCGACCATCACGATGCCGCTCGTGCCCACGGCACCCGCCGCGTCGGCGACCTGGATCAGCGTCGTCCACCGCCACTGCGTGTGGCCGAGCGCGGCGAACGTGAAGCCGCCGAGCACCCAGCCCCGCAGCTGCTCGCAGGCCACCCATGAAAGCGGTGCCGCCGCGACGAGCGGCCAGCCGCGGCCATGCACGAGCCCGCGGGCGAGCCAGATGAAGAGCGGCACATACACGGCGAGATAGGCCGACAGCGCCACCCAGCCGATGCTCGTGGCGGGATGCGGCAGCCGCAGCCAGTGGATCGTGGCGAGCCAGTGGGCGAAGCCCGCCGCCCAGAGCACGAGCCAGGGTCGGCGGCCGGCCAATGCCGGCTGCTGCACGATCCAAAGCCAGGGCAACGGGGCCAGCCAGGCGAGCATCCAGAGATCAGCCGGCGGTTGCACGAGAAACATCGTGAGGCCGCCACCGAAGGCGAGCAGCCGAAACCGGCTCCCCGGGTCGCGGAGCAACGAACCGACGTGTGCGCTGCCCGCGCCGCTCATGCTTCGGCCTCGAACATGGCCAGCGGCATCCCGGTCGTGACCCGCTCGTCCTCGTCGACGAGCTGCCGCACGAGCCGCCCCGTTACCGGCGCCTCGAGATCGACCGTCGCGCCACCGCACACGAGTTCCACCACGCGA